>NZ_SMKB01000041.1:0-41949 GCF_004348575.1 Actinomadura sp. 7K534 | reverse complement strand
CGCCCGCTCCGCCGCCCGCCGCCGTCACCGAGCACCGGGCGGGCTTCGACCCGCTGCTCCCCTCGTCCGACCCGCTCGAACTGCGGGACGCGCACCGCCCGCTCGCGGTCGGCTACACCTACGGCGGGCAGCGGCGCACGCTCGACGACTACCTCGTCCGCACCGGAACCCAGGGCTTCGTCGTCCTGGACGGCGCCGACGTCGTCTTCGAGCGCTACGTCGCGGCCGGCCGCGACAGCCTCTTCCAGTCGTGGTCGATGGCCAAGTCGTTCACCTCCGCCGCGGTCGGCATCGCGCTCGGCGAGGGGCACATCGACTCGATCGACGACCCGGTCACCCGGTACGTCCCCGAGCTGGCGGGGTCCGGCTACGACGGCGTCCCGCTCCGGGACCTGCTGCGGATGTCGTCGGGCATCGAGTGGGACGAGACCGCGGACGTCCCCCCGGTGCACGTCGCCGCGAGCCTCGGGTATCCGCTCACCGCCATGGCGAAGCGGCAGAAGCGGGGCTGGGAGCCGGGGACGAGGTTCGAGTACACCAGCATGAACTCGTTCGTCCTCGCCTGGGCCGTCGCCGAGGCGACGGGCGTGCCGTACCACGACTACGTCCAGCGGAAGATCTGGGGACCGGCCGGGATGGCGTCCAAGGCGTACCTGGGCAACGACTCCAACGGCAACAGCATGGGGTACTGCTGCTACTACGCGACCGGCCGCGACTTCGCGCGGTTCGGCCTGCTGTACCTGAACGGCGGGAAGGCCGGCGGCCGGCAGGTCGTGCCCGCCTCGTGGGTGGCGCAGTCCACGAGCCCCTCCGCGCCGTTCAAGCCGGGGTACGGCTTCCAGTGGTGGCTCGGCGAGGACGGCGACTTCTCCGCCAGCGGGCTCGGCGGGCAGCTGATCTGGGTCTCGCCGCGGTACGGCGTCGTCATCGTCAAGTCGACGCTCTTCACCCTCGCCGGCGGCGAGGAGACCGACGCCGCGTTCGAGGCCGTCGCCGCCGAGGTCGCGCGGACCCGCACGCTGCGCACGGCGCGCGCGGGGTGACCGGGGAACAAGCAGGCGGCCTCGCTGGTTAGGGTTACCTAAGTAGTGTGATCCGGATCATCAGGAGGCCGCATGGCGACGGGACCGGCGCGCAAGGGGCGCACGCTCAACCGGGGGAGGGTGCTGCGCACCGAACGCCTCACCCCGCACATGATCCGCGTGGTCATCGGCGGTGCGGAGCTGGCCGGGTTCGGCGTCGGCGAGTTCGCCGACCACTACGTCAAGCTGCTGTTCCGGCGGCCGGGCGTGGAGTACCCGGAGCCGTTCGACATGGAGCGGATCCGCGCCGAGCTGCCGCGCGAGCAGTGGCCGGTCACCCGGACCTACACCGTCCGCGCGTGGGATCCGGACGCGGTGGAGCTGACCCTCGACTTCGTCCACCACGGCGACAAGGGCCTCGCGGGCCCGTGGGCGGCGAGCGCCCGGCCGGGCGAGGAGGTCCTGTTCCTCGGCCCCGGCGGCGCCTACGCGCCCCGCGCCGACGCCGGCTGGCACCTGCTGGCCGGTGACGAGAGCGCGCTCCCGGCGATCGGCGCATCGCTGGAGCGGATCCCGGAGGGCGCCCCCGTCCGCGTGTTCGTCGAGGTCGCCGGCCCCGAGGAGGAGCAGGAGCTGCCCACGCCCGGGGACGCGGAGATCGTGTGGCTGCACCGGGGCGGCGGCCCCGTCGGCGACCTGCTGGTCGAGGCCGTCCAGAAGCTGGAGTTCCCCGAGGGCGAGGTGCACGCGTTCGTCCACGGCGAGGCGGGCTTCGTCAGGGCGCTGCGGCGCCATCTCCGAATCGACCGCGGGGTGCCGCTGGAGCAGCTGTCGATCTCCGGCTACTGGCGCCGCGGCCGCGACGATGAAGGCTGGCGGTCGATCAAGAGCGACTGGAACCGCCAGGTAGAGGAGGAAGAGGCCCAGGCCCTGGCCTGACCCGCCCCGGATCCCGACCGGCCCACCGCCTGGACCCCGACGGGTTCAGGCGGTGGCCTCTTCGGGCTCTCCGGTCTCGTCGGCGCCGGTGCCGAAGCCGGGGAGCCAGCGTTCCACCTCGGCGCGGAAGTCGCCCTCGGTCTCCAGCTGGCAGAGGACGCCGCCGCCTCCGGTCAGGGCGCGGCTGACGGCGAGGTACTGGGGCGGGAGCCGGAACTGGCGGGCCAGGGCGCCGGGGCGCATGTCGGAGGCGACGCCGATCCCGTGGGCGGTCTGCTCCCGCATCCACTCGCGGGTGTAGCGGAAGCGATCCACCGCGAACGGGGCGGCGTGCGGCCCGATGAGGTCGGCGACCTCCTGGGGGTCCACCTCGGCGTCCGGGACGAGGAACCCCTCCTCGCGGAGTGCCTCGACGATCTCGTCGGGGTCGCCGAGCGTCCCGATGCGGGTGAGCCGGCCGATCGACCACTGCAGCTCGGCCGGGACGTGGGCGGCTCCGCCGAAGTCCATGACGCCGAGGCGGCCGTCGTCCAGCAGCCGGAAGTTGCCCGGGTGCGGGTCGATGTGGATCATCTCGCAGCGGGCCGGGCCGGACAGCAGGAAGCGGAACAGCAGCATGCCGGCGCGGTCGCGCTGCTCCCGGTCGCCCTCGGCGATGACCTTGGCGAGCGGCGTCCCGTCCAGCCATTCGGTGACGAGGACGTTGCCGGACTGGGCGACGACCGCGGGGACGAGGAAGTCGGGATCGCCGTCGTACGCGTCGTGGAAGGCGGTCTGGGCGCGGGCCTCGTCGACGTAGTCGAGCTCCTTCTCCAGCCGCCGCTTGAGGTCGGCGATGACCGGCTTGACCTCGACGCCGGGGAACAGCGGGGTGAAGAGCCTGCTGACGCGGGAGATCTGGTTGAAGTCGCTCATCAGCGCCCTGGCGGCGCCGGGGTACTGGACCTTCACCGCGACGGTCCGCCCGTCGTGCCAGACGGCCTTGTGGACCTGGCCGATGGACGCCGCGGCGGCCGGCCGGTCGTCGAACTCCAGGAACTGCTCGCGCCAGTCCTCCCCCAGGCCCTCCGCGAGGACGCGGTGGGTCGTGGCGGCGGGCATCGGGGGCGCGGCCTCCTGGAGCCGGGTGAGGCTGGCGCGGAACGGCCCGGCGATGTCCTCGGGGAGCCCGGCCTCGAAGATCGACAGCAGCTGCCCGACCTTCATGGCACCGCCCTTGAGCTCGCCGAGCACCGCGAACAGCTGCTCGGCGGTGCGGCGCTGCACCTCCAGCGCGACGGCCTCGGCGGGGCGCCCGATCGTCCGCTTGCCGAACCCGAGCGCGGTGCGCCCGGCGAAGCCGATCGGCAGGGACGCCAGCTTGGCGGTCCGCGTCACCGCGCGGCGGGGAATGTCACTCACGGCCCGTCCCTCGTTCGACGATGCGTCCGATGACTGTCAGGGTCTCACGCGGGGAAATGTCACGAAACGTTCATCCCCCGTCAAATGAAGCGTTCAGGCGGGCCCGGAGATTCCCCGGCCGTTCCCCCGGGCGGCCGCCGCGCCGTCCCCGCACGGCCGCAGCAGCAGCTCGACGACCTCCAGGGCCTGGTCGATCTGCGGCCGGTTCCCGCCCAGGTAGTGCGCGTACATGAACGAGTCGGCGACCCTGACGATCGCCTGCGCGAGGGTCCGGGTGGGCAGCGGCACCCGCATGGCCCCGCGGTCGATCTCGGCCTGCATCTCCCGGGTCAGCAGCTCCGTCGAGCGGTCCTCGATGGTGCCCGGCATGGTGGCCAGCCGGATGAACAGCCGCGGCTCGCGCTCGGTGAACGCCTTGAGCGGTTCGGCCTCCACCACCGCGTGCATGAACCTGTCGAGGAGCATCAGGATGCGGTCCGCGCCGGAGCCGCCCACCCCGCGCGTCGCCACGCGGTAGGTGCGCTCGGTCATCTCCGCCAGGACGGCGCCGAGCAGCTGCTCGCGGCTGCCCACCCAGCGGTAAAGGGTCGCGCGGCCCACGCCGAGCTCGGTGGCCAGCGCCGACATGTCGATCGGCTCGCCGCGCAGGTAGTGCTCGGACGCGGCCGCGAGCGCGGCGGCGGGACCGGCCGTCCGGCCGGAGGGCCCGGACGCGGAACGGGCGGGGCCGTCCGGGGGAACGGGGCTGCCGTTCATCCGCTCAGCATGACATAGGCCCGCCCGTGCTCCCGCCGCGCTCCCGGTGGCCGGGACCCGCCGGATACATGGCTTTATGTCATCAGGAGACTACCCGGGGTGATCAGGGGTAGTCGACAGATGTGACAGAGAGACGAGCGGACGCCGGACGCAAGGGCCGGCTGCTGATCATCGGCGGGGCGGAGAACCGCACCTGCGGCTCCGGGCCCCTGGAGACCTTCGTCGGGCTGGCGGGCGGCGAGGACGCGCGCGTCGTGGTGGTGACGACCGCGACCGAGGTGCCCGAGGAGGTCGCCGAGGAGTACACCGGGGTGTTCGGCCGCCTCGGCGTGGCGGCGGTCCGGGAGCTGCGGCTGCTCGGCCGGGCCGCGGCCGACAGCGCGGCGACGCTGCGCGCGCTGGACGCGGCGACCGGGGTGCTGTTCAGCGGCGGCGACCAGTCGCGGATCCGGACGCTGGTCGGCTCGAAGACCAACGAGCTGCTCAAGCGGCGCCTCGACCAGGAGGGCCTCGTCATCGCCGGGACGAGCGCCGGTGCGACCGCGATGGGGCACTGGATGATCCTCGGCGGCCACGGCCACGAGGTGGCGGCGTCCAGCGTGAAGGTCGGGCCGGGCCTCGCCCTGCTCGACAACGTGCTGATCGACATGCACTTCAACGAGCGCGGGCGGCTGCCCCGGCTGATGAGCGGGATAGCGCTGGACACCCGGCTGCTCGGCGTCGGGATAGACGAGGACACGGCGATCGTGGTGGGCGACGGCCGGTTCGACGTCGTCGGCACGGGCGTGGTCACGGTCGTCGACGCGGGGCAGTCCACCGTCGCCTACGCGGCCTCGGACGACGAGCCGATGGCCATGTTCGACGTGTCGCTGCACCTGCTGCCGGCCGGCTGCGCGTTCCAGATGCACGACCGGCTCCCGGAGATCGGCAACATGCGCGGCCCTGCGGAGGGGGAGTAGCGGTGCGCCTCGACCATGTGCGCCGCCTGAGCGGCCCGAACGTCTACCTGTCGCGTCCCGTCGCGATCGCCCGGCTCGACCTTCAGGGCCTGGCCGGCCACGAGACCACCGACCACCCGGGCTTCGCCGCGCGCCTGGTGGACGCCCTGCCGGGCCTGGCGGCGCACCACTGCGCGGCGGGCCGGCCCGGCGGGCTGCTGGACGCGATGGCGCGCGGCACCTACTTCGGCCACGTCACCGAGCACGTCGCGCTGGAGCTGTCCGGGGCGATCGGCCGCGAGGTGTTCTTCGGCCGCACCGTCCGCGCGGGCGGGCCCGCCGACTACGACGTGGTCCTGGAGTGCCCGCGCGACGAGCCCGCCGGCAGCACGGTGGTGGAGCAGCTGGTCGCGCTCGCGCTGCGGACCGTCCAGGGCGCCCTCGCCGGGCGGGTGCCCGACCCGTCCGCGGACCTGGCCCGCATCGCCGCCGTCCACGAGGGCGAGCGGCTCGGCGTCAGCACCGCCGCGCTGGCCCGGGCGGCGCGCCGCCGGGGCGTGCCGGTCCGCCGCGTCGGCGGCCTCAACCTGCTGCGCCTCGGGTACGGGCGGTACCGGCGGATGATCTGGGCCGCGATGACCGACGCCACCTCGGCGATCGGGATGGAGGTGGCGGGCGACAAGCGGCTCGCGCACCGGGTCCTCGCCGACGCCGGGCTGCCGGTCCCCGAGGGGCGGGTCGCGGCGTCACCGGCCGAGGCGCTGGAGGCGCTGCGCGGCATCGGCGGCCCGGTGGTGGTCAAGCCGCTCGCCGGCCACCAGGGCGAGGGCGTCCACATCGGGCTGACGACGGCGCCCGAGGTCGTGGCCGCGTTCGCGTCCGCCGCCGGGGCCGCGGGCGGGGGCGGAGCCGGCGGCGAGGGCGGCGGCGAGGTCATCGTCGAGTCCTACATCCCCGGCAAGGACTACCGGGTCCTGGTGGTGGGCGGCCGGGTCTCGGCGGCGGCGGAGCTGACCGCCGCGTGCGTGACCGGCGACGGCGCCGCGACGGTCGCCGCGCTGGTGGACCGGGTCAACGCCGACCCCGCCCGCGGCGCGGGCCACGACCGGCCGCTGACCCGGCTGGCGCTCGGCCCCGCGGAGCTGGCCCAGCTGGCGCGGCAGGGGCACGGCCCGGGGACGGTGCCGGCCGCCGGGGAGCGGGTGTGGCTGCGCCGCAACGCGAACCTGTCCACCGGCGGCACCAGCCGCGACGTGACCGGCGAGGTGCACGCGGACGTCGCGAACCTGTGCGTGCGGGCCGCCGCGGCCGTCGGGATGGACGTGTGCGGCATCGACCTGCGGCTGCCCGACATCGGCTCCCCGCCGCCCGCCGAGCCCGGCGCCGCCGGGATCCTGGAGGTCAACGCCGCCCCCGGCCTGCGGATGCACCTCGCCCCGCACGAGGGGGCCGCCCGCGACGTCGCCGGCGACGTCATCGACCTGATGTACCCGGCCGGGACGCTGTCGCGGGTGCCGGTCGTGTCGGTGACCGGCACCAACGGCAAGACCACCACGGTCCGGATGATCGCGCGCATGCTGGAGCTGGACGGCCGGCGGACCGGCATGACGAGCACGGAGGGCGTGCACATCGGGGGCCGGCTCGTCCACCGGTCGGACGCGTCCGGGCCGCGCTCGGCGGAGATGGTGCTGGGCGACCGCTCGGTGGAGGCGGCGGTCCTGGAGACCGCGCGGGGCGGCATCGTGCGGCGCGGGCTCGGCTACGAGCGCGCCGACGTCGCGGTCGTCACCAACATCACCCGCGACCACCTCGGCGTCGACGACACCGAGGACCTGGACGACCTGACCGGGATCAAGGCACTGGTCGCCGAGGAGATCCGGCGCGGCGGGCACGTCGTCCTCAACGCCGCCGACCCGCCGGCGGCGGGCCTGGCGCTGCGGCGGGCGGTCCGGGACCGCCGCCCCGTGCTGCGCTACTTCGCGCCGTCCCCCGGCGAGCCCGTCCTCGCGGAGCACCTGCGGGAGGGCGGCGTCGGCTACTGCGTCGCGGACGGCTGGCTGACCGAGGCGCACGGCGACCGCCGGACCCGGATCCTGCCCGCCGCCGACGTGGCGGGCTCGTTCGGCGGGCACGCCGGCCACGTCGTGGCCAACGCGCTCGCCGCGGCCGCCGCCGCCCGCGCCCTCGACGTCCCGGTGGAGACCGTCGCCCGCGCGCTGCGCACGTTCGACCCCCACACCCACAACCCGGGCCGGGGCTGCGTGTACCGGGTCGGCGGCAACCCGGTCCTCGTCGACTACGCGCACAACCCGGCGGCGGTCGCCGCGGTGGGCGCGCTCGTCGAGCGGCGCTGGGGCACCGGCGGCGTCGCCGCGGTCACCCTGCCGGGCGACCGGCCCGACGAGCTGGTGGGCGAGACCGCGCGGGCCCTGGCCCGGACGTTCGGCCGCGTCGTCGTCTACGAGGACGAGGACCTGCGCGGCCGCCGCTCGGGCGAGATGACCCGGCTGATCGCCGAGGGGCTGCGGGAGGCCCGCCCGGACGTCCGGCACCACCCCGCGGGCGACCTGAAGGGCGCGCTGACCTCGGCACTGGACATGGCCGGGCCCGGCGAGCCCGTCCTGCTGCTGTACGAGAAGCTGCAGCCGGTCGCCGAGCTGCTCGACACGCTCGGCGCCCGGCCGGACGGGGCGGCCGGCGGTCAGTCCGCGGAGGGCCAGGTGACGGGCAGCCCGACGTAGTTCTCGGCCAGCGACGCCGACGCCGCCTCGGACGAGACCACGTAGTCCAGGTGGGCGCGCTGCATCCGCCGCTCGAAGTCGCTCGCGGCGGGGTCGGTGTGCAGCAGGTGCGTCATCCAGTACGAGAAGTGCTCGGCCCGCCACACCCGCCGCAGGACCGCGTCGGAGTAGCCGTCCAGCAGCGTCTCCGACCCGGAGGCGTACCGCTCGGCCAGCGCCCGCGCCAGCACGATCACGTCCGACACCGCGAGGTTCAGGCCCTTCGCGCCCGTCGGCGGGACGATGTGGCCCGCGTCCCCCGCGAGGAACAGGCGGTCGTGGCGCATCGGCTCGGTCACGAAGCTGCGCATCGGCGTGATCGACCGGTCGGTGATCGGGCCCTCGTGCAGCTTCCAGCCGTCGTCGGTCGCGAAGCGGGTCGCCAGCTCGTCCCAGATGCGGGCGTCGGACCATGCCGCGAGGTCCTCGTCCGGCGGCACCTGGAGGTACAGGCGGCTGACCTTGGGCGAGCGCAGGCTGTGCAGCGCGAAGCCGCGGTCGTGCTGGGCGTAGATCAGCTCGTCGGTGGACGGGGCGACGTCGGCGAGGATGCCGAGCCACGCGAAAGGGTACTCGCGGGAGAACGTCCGCCCGCCGGGCACCGCCGGGCGGCAGACGCCGTGGAACCCGTCGCAGCCCGCGATGTAGTCGCAGTCGAGCGTGCGGGTCTCGCCTCCGCTGCGGTACGTCACGCTCGGCGCGGACGGGTCCACGGCCAGCACCTCGGTGCCGAACCGCACGTCGCCGCCGTCCGCGAGCCGCTTGGCGACCAGGTCCTTCACGATCTCGGTCTGCGCGTACACGGTGACCGTGCGGCCGGTGAGGCCGGTCAGCGGGATGCGGTGGCCGGCGCCGCCGAACCGCAGCTCCACGCCGTGGTGGACGAGGCCCACCCGGTCGAGCCGCTCACCGGCGCCGCTCTCGCGCAGCACGTCGGTCGTGCCCTGCTCCAGCAGCCCGGCGCGCTGCCGGTGCTCCACGTAGTCGCGGTCCCGGCTCTCCAGCACGACCGACTCGATGCCCTGCAGGTGCAGCAGATGGGACAGCAGCAGCCCCGCGGGGCCGGCGCCGATGACGGCGACCTGGGTACGCATCAAACCTCCTCCTCGTCGGGCGGCCCGGCTCTCGCCGCGCGCCGCCGCGGGTTCACGCGCCGGTGTTCCGTCCGGCGGAGAACATGTCGGAATGTCCGTGCCAGTGCGCGGCGACGTCCCGGGACAGGGCCCGCGCCGCCGTCGTCAGCGGCGGGAGCAGCCGCCGCAGGTCGGCGCCGCGCGTCCCGGACACCAGCGACAGCGCCGCGACCACCTCCCCCGCCCCGTCCCGCACCGGCACGCCGGCGGACGACGCGCCGAGCGTCATCTCGTCGCGGGTCAGCGCGTAGCCGTCGCGGCGGACCCGCTCGACGCAGCGGCGCAGCTCGTCCGGGTCGGTGATGGTGCGGACCGCGTGCCGGGGCAGCTCGCCGGCGAGGACCCGCTCGCGGACCTCGGGCGGCGCGTACGCCAGCAGCACCTGCCCGACCCCGGTGGTGTGCAGCGGCAGCAGCCCGCCGACCTGCGTCACGACCGGCACCGACCGCCGCCCCCGCAGCCGCTCGACGATCAGCGCGTGTCCGTCGCGCAGCACGCCGAGCTGCACGTTGTCGTGCGTCGCCTCGTACAGGTCCTCCATGTGCGGCAGCGCCAGCTCCCGCAGGCCCATGACGGCGGGCGCCTGGCTGCCGATGCGCCACAGCCGCGTCCCGATGCGGTAGGTGCCGTCGGGGACCCGTTCCAGGAACCCGCCCTCGGCCAGCTCCCCCACGAGGCGGTGGCCGGTCGCGAGCGGCAGGCCGGAGCGGCGGCAGATCTCGCTCAGGCTGAGGCGGACGCCGCCCTGCGCGAAAGCGTTCAGGATGGCCATCACCTTGCCCGCGACGCTGACCGGCCGCGCGGGACTCGCCCCGCCGCCCGCGGTACCGCCCGCGGTACCGTCCGCAAGGCCGCCGCCCGCCGTCTCCCGTCCCACGTGGTTCCTCCGCCGGCTCCGCGCCGTCACTCCTGCTGCTCGGTGAGCACCCGCTGGGCGACGGCGAACGCCGAGTTCGCGGCGGGCACTCCACAATAGATCGCCGTCTGCAGGAGCACCTCCTTGATCTCGTCGTGCGTCAGCCCGTTGCGGAGCGCGGCCCGCACGTGCATCGCCAGCTCCTCCAGATGGCCGCCGGCGACCATGGCGGTCAGCGTGATGCAGCTGCGCGTCTTGCGGTCCAGGCCGGGGCGGCTCCAGATCTCCCCCCACGCGTAACGGGTGATCATGTCCTGGAAGTCGGCGGTGAAGCCGTCCTTGCGGGCCTCGGCGCGGTCGACGTGCGCGTCCCCGAGGACCTCGCGGCGCGCCTTCATGCCGCGTGCGTGCCGCTCCCTGTCGGTGAGGGCCCCCTCGCTCATCGGCCGGCTCCCTTCCATGTGGCGTCGAGATGGGCGGTGATCGCCTCGGTCACCGGGCCGGGCCGCTCCGCGTTGGCGAGATGCGCGGCTCCGTCGACCACGGTGAGGCGGGCGCCCGGGATGCCGCCGGCCAGCCGGTCGGCGTGGCCCGCGGGCGGCGTCGGCCCGTCCTGCGCCCCGGCGATCACCAGGGCCGGCGCGGTGATCTCCCCGAGCCGGCCGGTGGCGTCGAACCGCGCGAGCGCCTCGCAGCAGCCCGCGTACCCCTCGGGGGAGGTCGCGCGGAGCATCGCGACGTACGGTTCCGCGCCGGTGAACCCGGGGGTGAACCAGCGTCCGGCCGCGGTGTCCGCCACCGGCCCGACGCCCTCCCGGCGGACGAGCGCGGCCCGCTCGTGCCAGGGGCCCGGATCGCCGAAGCGGGGGGACGTGCAGCAGAGCACGAGGCTCGCGACCCGCTCCGGCGCGCGGAGCGCGAGGGCGGTGCCGACGGCGCCGCCGAGCGACACCCCGGCGTAGGCGGCGCGGTCGGCGCCGAGGTCGTCCAGCAGGCGGACGAGGCCGTCGGCGAGGTCCTCGACGGTGAACGGGCCGGCGGGCGGCGGCGCGCCGCCGTGGCCGGGCAGGTCGTAGCGGAGCGTCCGCCAGCCGCGGTGCAGCGCGGGCAATTGCGGGAGCCACAGGTCCATGGACGTGCCGAGGGACGGGCCGAGGACGACGAGGGGTGCGTCCGCCGGGCCGTCGAGGCGGTGCTGCGGCGGGGCTCCCGCCGGTGCGGGCGGGCCGGTCACACGCGGCTCCTCCGGTAGGCGTCGAGGGCCCGGTCGACGAGGGCGGCGGCCGCGCCGGTCCCCGGGTCGTCGCCGAGCACGTCCAGCAGGTCGTCGAGGTCGGCGCGCATCAGCGCGGGCGACACCTCCAGGCCGCCGAGCAGCTCGGCGGCCGTCTCCGCGGCGCCGCCGGTGAGCCGCAGGCTCTCGCGCAGCGGCTGCCACTCGGCGTGCCACTCCCCCGCCGGCCGCTCGTGCGGCGCGGCCAGCGCGGCCAGCACGACCTGCGCCTGCGCGGGGACCTGCAGCGCGGCCGAGCGGATCAGGGCGGACATGGCCGGGTTGCGCTTGTGCGGCATGGACGACGAGCCGCCCCTGCCCTCCCCGGCGGGCTCGGCGACCTCGCCGACCTCGCTCTGCGACAGCAGCCACACGTCAGTGGCGATCTTGCCGAGGGCCCCGGCGGTCAGCGCCAGCGCCGACGCGAGCTCCGCGACCGGCGTGCGGCGGGTGTGCCACGGCAGGACGGGCCGGTCCAGCCCCGTCTCCTCCGCGAAGGCCGCGACGAGGTCGAACGCCCGGTCGCCGAACGCGTCGAGCGTCCCGGCCGGGCCGCCGAGCTGCACCGGCAGCGGCAGCGCGGCGAGGCGGCCGCGGGCCTCTTGGCAGCCCAGCAGCCAGTTCGCCGCCTTCGCGCCGAACGTCGTCGGCAGCGCCTGCCGCCCCAGCGTGCGGGCCGGCATCGGGGTGTCGCGGTACCGCGCCGCGAGACCGGCCAGCGCGTCCAGTGCCCGGTCGAGGTGGGCGAGGACGACGCGCCTGGTCCGGGCCGCGACGAGCATGGCGCCGGTGTCGGCGATGTCCTGGCTGGTGGCGCCGCGGTGGACGTGCCGCCCGGCCGGGCCGGCGAGCGCCCGCAGGTCCGCGACCAGCGGGACGACCGGGTTGCCGGAGCCGCGCGCCCGGCGGGCCAGGTCGGCCGCGTCGAAGCGGCCCGCGTCGGCGGCGGCGCCGATCGCGGCGGCCGCGTCCGCGGGGATGATCCCGAGGCGGGCCTGGGCCCTGGCGAGGGCGGCCTCGGCGTCCAGCATCGCGGCCAGGTAGGCCGTGTCGCCCGTCGCGGCCTCGGCCTCGGTCCCCGCGCGGACGGGCGACAGCAGGCCCGCGTCGAGCGGCGCGGCGCCCGGCCGCGCGGGGCCGCGTTCCTCAGAAGCCAAGGAAGACCGTCTCCCGCTCCCCCTGCAGGCGGATGTCGAAGCGGTACCTCCGCTCCCCCTCGCGCGCGGCGATCAGGGTCGCGCGCCGCTCGGCGGGCACGGCGCCGAGCAGCGGGTCGGCGGCGTGGGCGGTCTCGTCCTCGGGGAAGTACAGCCGGGTGAAGACGGGCTTGAGCAGGCCCCGGGCGAAGACCAGGACGGCGATGTAGGGGGCGCCGTCGCCGACCGCGCCGGGCTTGACGGTGGTGAACCAGTAGGCGCCGTCCGCGTCGGTGCCGCACCGGCCGAACCCGGAGAAGTCGTGCCCGTCCCGGACGATGCCGCCCGGCCGCCGCGGGATCTCCCCGCTCTCGTCGGCCTGCCAGATCTCCAGCAGCGCGTCGGGGACGGGTTCCCCGGCGCCGTCCAGGACCCGGCCGCGCACGTCGATCGCGTCCGGGCGCCAGCCCGGCACGACCCGCGGGCCGGTCTCGTACGGCAGCGCGTAGCCGAAGAACGGGCCGACGGTCTGCGACGGCGTGAGGCCGGGGGCGCCGTCGTGCGAAGCGTTGGTCATCAGGCCTCCATCGGGGTGTCGCCGAGCACGATGTCCCACTGGTAGCCGAGCGCCCACTCCGGCTCGGTGGTGTCCATGTCGAAGCGGCAGATCAGCTTCTCGCGGGCCCGCTCGTCCGGGATCGACTGGAAGATCGGGTCGTAGGCGAACAGCGGGTCGCCCGGGAAGTACATCTGGGTGATCAGCCGCTGCGTGAACGCCGTGCCGAACACCGAGAAGTGGATGTGCGCGGGGCGCCACGCGTTGTGGTGGTTGCGCCACGGGTAGGCGCCCGGCTTGATCGTCACGAACCGGTAGCGGCCGTCGTCGTCGGTGAGGCACCGCCCGGCGCCGGTGAAGTTCGGGTCGAGCGGCGCGGGGTGGATGTCGCCGAGGTGCGCGTAGCGGCCCGCCGCGTTCGCCTGCCAGACCTCGACCAGCGTCCCGCGCACCGGCCGGCCCTGCCCGTCGAGCACCCGGCCGGTCACGATGATCCGCTCGCCGAGCGGCTCGCCGGGGTGCTGGACGGTGAGGTCCTCGTCCAGCCGGCCGAACTCCTGGTGCCCGAAGACCGGCGAGGTCAGCTCGACGCTGTCCGGGCCGAGCTTCGGCATGACCAGTTCCTGCGCGGGCGCCCGGAGCACGGTGCTCTTGTAGCCCGGGGACAGGTATGGAGGATGCGTCATGCGCTGTTCCCTTCCGCCGCGACGTGCTCGATCGGCTCTGTGGTGTCGTGCCCGGCCGGCCGCGCGCGGGAACGCCGCGCGGCTCCGCCCGGTGCCGCCGCCCACCATGGCAGGAGAAGCCGCCGATGGCACATCCGGGTTTCCGCTGAGCGGAAGGGCAGCCGCCTGATCAGAGCCGTTCGACCAGGCCGAACAGCGGGAACAGGCCCGGGTCGAAGAACGCCGAGACGTGCGCGACGCCGTCCTCGGTGACGTCGAGCACCTGGAACTGGTAGGCGCGGTGGACCCCCTCCTCGTCGCGCGAGTAGAGCCCGAACGCGGGCTGCGCGTTCGCCGTGGTGGAGACCATCCGGATGTCCCCCGGGGCGGGGCCGCACTGCGCGAGGATGAGCCGCACGACGGTGTCGGCGCCGACGAACCACTCGGGGTACGGCGGCATTTCCCAGACGACGTCCTTCTTGAACAGATCGAGGAGGCCGGTGATGTCGGCGTCCTCGAACGCCTTGGCGTACCGTTCGAGCAGGTCGCGCTGCGCCGGGTCGGTCGGCTCGACCAGCGCGTCCCTCTCCGGCGCGTGCTCCTCGAGCTGCGCCCGCGCCCGCTGCAGCGCGCTGTTCACCGCGGCGGTGGAGGTGTCGAGCAGCTCGGCGACCTCCGCCGCGCGCCACTTCAGGACGTCCCGCAGGATCAGCACGACCCGCTGCTTGGCGGGCAGGTGCTGCAGCGCGGCGATGAACGCGAGCCGGGTGCTCTCCCGGGCGGCGACGATGGTCGCGGGGTCGGCGGCGTCCGCGCCGGTCACGGTGTCGGGGGCGGGTTCCAGCCAGGGCACCTCGGGCGAGGCGACGACGGGCCGCTCGGGCTCGTCGCTCGGGGCGCCGAGCCCGGACGGCATCGGCCGCCTGCCGCGCTGGTCGATCGCCGTCAGGCACACGTTCGTGGCGATGCGGTACAGCCACGTCCGGAGCGAGGAGCGCCCCTCGAAGTCCCCGTAGGAGCGCCAGGCCCGCAGGTAGGTCTCCTGCACCAGGTCCTCGGCGTCGTGGATGGAGCCGAGCATCCGGTAGCAGTGCGCCAGCAGCTCCCGCCGGTACGGATCGGCGAGTTCCTGGAAGTCCCGCTCTAGAGTGCTGTTCGCCATCGTGGTCGTCACCTTCGCTGGGCATCGTCGCTGGGACGGGCGCCACCGGCGGGTCCCGTCGCTCCCGACGGTAGGCGGACCCACCGACAGAACACGCTCGCCGCCCCATTCTACGCCGCCGACCTGCGGGATCACCGGGAGCCGCCCGCCCGGGCGCCGCCCCCGCGGGCGCCCGGGGCGTCAGGCGGGCAGGGCGTCCAGGAGCCGCCGCGCCTCCGCGGCGGCCTGCCCGTTGCCGGTCTTCCCGCACACGATGGCCGCCTGGGCCAGGTACTCCCGCGCCTCGTCCGGCCGGGAGAGGCCGAGGTGGATCCGGCCGAGCAGCAGCAGGCTCAGGCCGCGCCCCCACCGGTCGCCGATCTCCGCCTGGATCTCCAGGGCGGTCCGGGCGTGCCGGCGCGCCTCCCGGTGGTCGCCGCCGTCGGCGTGCGCGCGGGCGATGAGGTCGAGGGTGTCGGCCGTCCCGCGCCGGTCGCCGATCTCGCGGCGGACGACGAGGGCCTGCCGGCCGTAGTCCAGCGCCTTGCCGGCGTCGCCGCGCCGCCGCAGCAGGCGGGCCAGCGTGGTCAGGCTGTCGGCCTCGCCGTGCCGGTCGCCGATCTCGCGGCGGAGCGCGAGCGCCTGGGTGACCAGCCCGAGCGCCTCGGCGCAGCGCCCGGCGCGGCGGTGGATGCGGGCGAGCAGGTCGAGGATCTCGGCCTCCCCGTACGGGTCGGCGGCCTCCCGGCGGATCCGCAGCGCCGCCCGGCCGGCGTCGAGGGCCGCGTCCTCGTCGCCGAGGCGCCAGCGGGCGTGGGCGAGCGTGGCGAGGCTGTCAGCCTCGCCGCGGCGGTCGCCGATCTCGCGGTGCAGCGCCAGTGCCCGCTCGGCGAGTTCGGCGGCGAGTTCGTTGCGGCCCAGCCGGCGGTGGTTGAGCGAGAGGATGTCGAGGCTCTCGGCCTGCCCCTGCCGGTCGTCGGTGTCCGTGCGTATGCGCAGCGCGATCCCGGCGTGCCGCAGGCCCTTGCGGTACTGGGACAGGGAGTGGTGGACGCGCGCGAGCGCGGTGTGGGCGGCGCCCTCCGCGTCGAGGTCGCCGATCTCCCGCAGGATCGCGATGGCCTTGCGGGCGTGCTTGACGGCGGCCTTCAGCGCGCCGCGGCGGCGGCACACGTCGGCGAGCAGGGTGCGGGTCCGGCCGGCCGCGGCGCGGTCCCCGATGGCCCGGTCGATGCGCAGCGCCTCCTTGAGCGCGCGCTGGGCGGCGGAGTACTCGGCGAGCCGGCAGCGGACGCGGCCGATGGTCTCCAGCGTCTCCGCCTCGCCGTAGCGGTCGCCCGTCGCGCGCTGGATCGCCAGGGCCTCCGCCAGGTGCCGGAGTGCGGCGTCGTGGTCGCCCAGCCGGTTCTCCAGCCGGCCGATGAGGGTGAGGGCCTCCGCCTCGCCGGTCCGGTCGTCCATGGCCCGCTTGGCCTTCAGGACGGTGCGCGCGGTGCGCAGCGCGCGGGCGTACTCGGCCTGCCTGCGGTCGATGTGCGCGAGGGTGAGGAGGTCGTCGGTCGCGCCGGGGCGGTCACCGGTCCGCCGGCAGAGCTCCAGGGACTCCTGCGCGCACGCGCGGGCCTCGGCGTAGCGGGCGGTGCGCGCGTGGACCCGGGCGAGGATGTAGAGGGAGCTCCCCGCCCCCGCGAGGTCGCCGATCTCCCGCTGGACGGCCAGTGCCTCCTCCGCGTGGGCGAGGGCCTCGTCGTAGCGGCTCTGGTGCCACCGGACGAGCGCGATCTTGGCGGTGCTCTCGGCGATGCCGCGGCGGTCGCCGATCTCCCGCCGGATCCGCAGCGACGCGGCGGCGTGCTCGGCGGCCTCGCCGTAGCGGCCGGTGCGGATGGCGACGCGGGCGAAGACGTCCAGCGTCACGCCCTGGCCCGGCCGGTCACCGGTCTCGCGCTGGAGCCGCAGCGCCTCGGCCGCGTGGGCGAGGGCCTCCTCGTGGTCGCCCATCCTGCACTGGATCCGGGCGATGGTGGCGAGGCTCTCGCCCTGCCCGATCCGCTCGCCGCCGCCGCCTCCCGCCCGCACGCCGATGGCGAGGGCGGCGCGGGCGTGGGCGAGGGCGTCGCGGTACCGGCCGGCGCCGCGCTCGATCTCGGCGAGGTTGTTCAGCGTCTTGCCGAGGCCGTGGCCGTCCTTCAGCGCGCGCTGCAGCGCCATGGCCCGCTCGGCGTCCCGGCGGGCCTCGGCGTGCCGGCCGAGCCGCCGCTCCACCATGGCGATGAGGTTGAGGACCGAGGCGACCCCGTGCTCGTCCCCGAGCCGCCTCCGGATGGCGAGGGCGTGCCGCGCGTGCCGGATCGCCTCCTCGTAGCGTCCCGCGTCGTGGTGGAAGGCGGCGATGGCCGACAGCGCCTCGTCCTCCCGGTACAGGTCGCCGACGTCGCGGCTGATCCGCAGGGCGCGGTTCGCGCCGTCCAGCGCGCCGCGCCGGTCGCCGAGCGTCTGCAGGACCCGCGACAGGCTGATCAGGCTCATCGCCATCCCGGCGAGGTCGCCGATGTCCTCGCGGATGCGCACCGAGTCCTGGGCGCAGCGGAGGGCCTCCCGCAGCCGGCCGCTGCGGCGCAGGGTGCGGGACATGCTGTCGAGGACCTCGCCCTGGCCGCGCCGGTCGCCGAGGCGCTCGCGGACGGCGAGGGCCCGCCGCGCGTAGTGCAGGGCGCGGTCGGTCCGGCCGAGGCGGCGCAGGACCCTGGAGATCATCTCCAGCGCGGCGGCCTCGCCGTCTCCGCCGTGCAGCTCGCGGTGGACGCGCAGCGACTCCCGGGCGCGCGCCAGCGCGATCCGGTAGTGCGCGAGCCTCCAGTGCACCTGCGCGATCTGCTCCAGTCCCTGGCCGACGCCGTGCCGGTCGCCTTCGCGGGTCAGGATCCGCAGCGCGTGCTCGCCGTACCGCAGCGCGTCCCGGTAGCGGCACCGCTGCCGCTCGGCGCGGGAGCGGGTGTTCAGCGCCCAGCCGGCCAGCCGGTGGTCGCCGAGGCCGGTGAAGATCTCGTAGGCGGCCCTGGCGTCCTCGGCGGCCTCGTCGTGGTTGCCGCGGTCGCAGTGCACGACGGCCAGCTGGTCGAGCATCCGCGCCTCCCAGTGCCGGTCGCCGGCGGCGCGCGCCGCCGCCAGGCCGAGCCGGTGGACCTCCAGGTTGTCGGCGCCGTGCTTGTCGCGCCGGAGGAGCTGGAACAGCGCGTCGGCGAACTCGTAGGCCAGGGCGGGCTCGCCCCGCTCCGCCGCGCGCCGGGCCATGGCGACCACCGCGGCCCGTTCCTCCTCGAACCACGCCAGGGACGACGCGGCCCTGCGCGGGGAGACCTCCGCCGCACCGGACCCCGGGCCGACGGCCGACGGCGCGATCGCCGCCGCGGCCTCGCGGACGCGGGTCAGGTACCGGTCCAGCAGGCGCCGCGCCGCCGCGTCGGCCGCCGCGCCGTCCTCGCGGGCGAGGCGTTCGGCGGCGTACTCGCTCAGCAGCTCGTGGAGGCGGTACCGCCCGACCGTCCCGGGCTCCACCAGGTGCTTGCGGACCAGGCGGCCCAGCAGCCGGCGGGCCTCCTCGACGGGCACGGCGAGCAGGGCGGCGAGGCTGTCGGCGCCGAAGTCGTAGCCGTGCAGGAGGCCGAGCATCCGGAAGACGCCCTGCTCGCGCGGCTGCAGGCTGTCGTAGGACAGGTCGAACGCGGTGCGGATGGCGACCCCGGCGCCGTCGAGGGCGAGGACGTCGAGCCTGCCGCCGCCGGTCAGCTCCTCGACCAGGGACGTGACGGACTCGAAGCGCCCTGCGGCCAGGCCGACCGTCGCGATCCGGATGGCCAGCGGCAGCCGCGCGCACGATTCGGCGAGGGCGGCGACCGCCTGCGGCTCGCGCTCGCCGCGCCCGCCGCCGAGCAGCCGCGCCGCGAGCTTCCAGGAGTCGGCGATGGTGAGCGGCTCGACGGGGACGGATAACGCGCCGTACTCGAAGGCGAGGTGCTCCAGGAGGGAGCGCCCGGTCACCACGACGAGGCAGCCCCGCCCGCCGGGGATCAGCGGGCGGATCTGCTCGGCGCCGGCGGCGTTGTCGAGGACCACCAGGATGCGGCGGTCGGCGACCAGGGAGCGGAAGAGCGCGGCGCGGCGCCCCTCGTCCCCCGGGATCTCGGAGGCGGCCAGGCCGAGGTCGCCGAGGAGCCGGAACAGCGCACGCGCGGGGGACGCCGCGTCCGGGGACAGCCCGTGCAGGTCGAGGAAGATCTGGTCGTCGAAGTAGCGGGCGTTCTGGTGCGCCCAGTGCAGGACGAGCGACGTCTTGCCGACGCCGGCCATGCCGTGGATCTGCACGACGGCCGCCGGGCCGCGCTCCCCGGCCGCGGCGCGGGCGGCGTCCATCGCCGCGAGCTCCTCCTCGCGCCCGACGAAGTCGCGGGGCGCCGCGGGGAGCTGGCGGACCGGCGGCACGAACCGCGGCGGGGGAAGGTGGACGGTCTTCTCATGGACGATGTCGCCGTCGACGTGGACGGCGCCGTGGAAGTGGTTCGCGGGCGGCCCTTTCCCCGCCGCCGGGGTCCCCGCCGCCGGGGTCCCCGCCGTCGGCTCCGGTGCCGCCGCCTCCGGTGTCGTGTCCGGGTCTGGTCTCCTGGCCGGTTCCGGTGTCGTGTCCGGGTCTCGTGTCATGGCCGGGCCCCGCCTCCCTGTCATGATCGGGTCCCCTCCAGCCGACCCCCTGGCCCGGGCGCGCACAACGGCTCGTCCAATACCCGTACAAGGCCGTACAGCGCGGCGTTCCCGCAGCGGATCCGCGGCACCACGCACCGTGAGGCAGTCCGGGGAAACCCGGTTTCCGGTGGGAGCGGCCGCACGTATGTCATGTGCCACATACGGCGCCGCCGTCCTGTGTGTGAATCGGGGTGCCGTACGGCACCGGTTCGCCGTGCGATTCAGGCCGTGGGGGTTCACATGGTGCTGCGCAACCCGTCCAGGAGCGGAGCCGAGGCGCCGGACCCGCGGCGCGTCGTCACGCGGCAGGACTTCGCGCGGGAGCTGACGCTGCTGCGCGACCACGCGGGCCTGACGGTCAGGGACGCCGCGCGGGAGGCGGGCATCCCGCACGCGAGCGCGGGCGACTACTTCGCCGGGCGGCACCTCCCGCCGCTGAAACCGGCGCGGCTCCCCGCGCTGCTGCGCGCGTGCGGCGTGACCGGCGACGCGGAGGTGGAGGCATGGCTGGAGGCCCTGCGCAGGGTCCGGCGGACCCCCGGGCGGCGCCCGGCGGTCGTCCCCTACCGGGGCCTGGCCCGGTACGAGACCGAGGACGCCGCGTGGTACTTCGGCCGGGAGGCGCTGACCTCGGTGCTGGCCGAACGCGTGCGGGCGCTGGAGGGCGGCGGCGCGATCGTCGTCGTCGGGCCCTCCGGCGCCGGGAAGTCGTCGCTGCTGCGCGCCGGGCTGGTCCCCGCGCTGCGCGAGGACACCGGGATCGTCCTCCGCACGGCCGACGAGATCGACGCGGACGATGTGGCCGGGCTGTGCGAGGCCGGGACGGCCGTGGTCGTCGTCGACCAGTTCGAGGACGTCTTCGCGGGCCGTTCCGACGCGGCGGCGGACGACCTGGTCACCACCCTGCTGGAGCTGCCCGCCACCGTGGTCCTGGCGCTGCGGGCCGACTTCTACGGCCGGGCGCTGCGGCATCCGGGGCTGGCCCGCGTGCTGCAGGCGGGCCAGGTCGTGGTCACGCCCATGAACGAGGACGAGCTGCGCCGCGCGATCGTGGCGCCGGCGCAGCGGGCCGGGCTGGAGCTCGAACCGGGGCTGGCCGACCTGCTGCTGCGCGAGGTGAGCCCGGCGCCGGACGCCCGCCCGGGCGCCGCCCACGAGACGGGCACGCTGCCGCTGCTGTCGCATGCGCTGCTGTCGACCTGGGAGCGGCGCCGGCACGGGACGCTCACGATCGCCGACTACCGGGACAGCGGCGGGATCGCGGACGCGGTCGCCGCCACCGCGGAGGAGGCCTACCGCGGCCTGGACGAGGACGAGCGCGACATCGCCCGCCTCCTGTTCCTGCGGCTGGTCCACATCACCGGCGACACCGGCGTGACGCGCCGCCGGGTCGCCGAGCGGGAGCTCGGGGACGAGGTGCGCGACGTCCTGGACCGGTTCGTCCGGCAGCGCCTCGTCACCGCCCGCGCCGACGGGGTCGAGATCGCGCACGAGGCGCTGCTGTCCGCCTGGCCGCGGCTGCGCGGGTGGCTGGACGCCGACCGGGCCGGGCTGCGCACCCACCGCCGCGTCACCGAGGGCGCCCAGGCGTGGGAGGAGTCGGGCCGCGACCCCGGCGCGCTGCTGCGCGGCGCGTGGCTGGCCGAGGGCGGGGAGCTGGCCGCCGACCCGCGGCGCGGCGGCGGCCTGAACGAGCTGGAACGCCGGTTCCTACGGGCGTCGGCCGAGCAGCGGGACGCGGAGGCGCGGGCGGCGCGCCGGCTGGTCCGGCGCGGCCGGCGGCTGATCGCGGTGCTGTCGGCGGTGTCGCTGGTGACGCTCGGGCTCGCCGGGGTCACGCTGCGCCAGCGGCAGGCGGCCGACCTGCAGGCCGCGGCGGCGGACGCGCAGCGCGACCTGGCGGTGTCCCGGCAGGTCGCGATCGAGTCGGCCAAGCTGCGCGGCGAGGACGTGGCGCTGGCGGGGATGACCGCGCTCGCGGCGTACCGCGTGGCGCGCACGCCGGAGGCGCGGTCCAGCCTGCTGGAGGCCTACTCCGGCCCGGCCGCGACCCGGATCACCGGGGCGCGCGGGGTCCTGCAGGCGGTGGCGGTCACCGCGGACGGCCGGACGCTGGCGGCGGCGGGCGCCGACCGCGCCGTCCGGCTCTGGAACATCGCGGACAGGGGGCGCCCCGTACCGGCCGGGCCGCCGATGACCGGGCACCCCGACACGGTGTACGGCGTGGCGCTCGCCCCGGACGGCAGGACGCTCGCCAGCGGGGGCGGCGGGGGCACCGTCCTGCTCCGGCGGCCCGGCGCGGCCCCGGTCGCGCTCACCGGGCCGCGGAACACGGTGTACGCGGTGGCGTTCAGCCCGGACGGCCGGACCCTCGTCGCGGCGAGCGCGGACGAGACCGTCCGCGCCTGGGACGTCGCCGACCCCGAGCCGGGCGGCCGCGTGGTGGCCGAGGGGTCCGCCGCCGCGCACAGCGTGGCGTTCAGCCCTGGCGGGGAGACGCTCGCCGTGGGCTTCGCCGACGGAAAGGTCCGGCTCGTCGAGATGAACCGGCGTGCGCCCGCCGCCCGCACTCTCGCGGCGGGCGCACGGACCGTGTACGGGGTGGCCTTCAGCCCGGACGGCCGGACCCTCGCGGCGGGCAGCGCCGACGGGACGGTCCGGCTGTGGCGGGTGGACGGCTCGTCGGCCGTGCCGTCGGGACGGCCGCTGAAGGGGCCGGACCAGTGGGTCAACGGGGTGGCCTTCGCGCCGGACGGCCGCTCCCTGGCGGTGGCGAGCTCCGATGGCCGGGTCCGGGTGTGGGACGTCGGCGCGCGGACCGTGACCACGACGCTGCCTCATCCGGGGCCGGTGACGGCGGTGGCGTTCCTGCGGTCGGGGTCGCTCGCCACCGCCGCGTCCGACGGCACGGCCCGGATCTGGGAGGTTCCCGGCCCGGTCGTCGAGGGCCCGGAGGGCGGGATCTTCGCCGTCTCGCTGAGCCGCGACGGCAGGGTGCTGGCGCTGGCGGGGGCGGGCGGCACGGCGCGGCTGTGGTCGGTGGCCGATCCGCGCCGCCCGGTCCCGCTCGGGCCGGTGATCGAGCGGGCGGCCGGGAGCGGCACGGCGTCCGGCGCCGCCGCGCTGAGCCCGGACGCCGCGACGCTCGCGGTCGGCACGCGCGGCGGCGAGACGCGGCTGTGGGACGTCCGCTCCCCGTCGCGCCCCACCGCCGTCCCCGGGATGCTCACCGGGCCGGGCGACCTCGTCCAGGGGCTGGCCTTCAGCCCCGACGGCCGCCTCCTCGCCGTGTCGAGCAACGACAAGAGCGTGTACCTGTGGGACATGGGCGATCCGCGCGAGCCGGTGCGCGCGGCCGAGCTCACCGGCGCGGCCAACTACGCCTACCAGGCCGCCTTCAGCCCGGACGGCCGCACGCTGGCCTACGGCACCGCCGACAGCAAGGTCCACCTCTGGGACGTCACCGACGCCCGGAACCCCGTCCGGCTGGGGCCGCCGCTGGGCGGCCACGAGAGCTACGTCTTCGCCGTGGTCTTCAGCCCGGACGGCGCGACCATGGCCACGGCGGGCGCCGACAACACGGTGGTCCTGTGGGACGTCCGCGACCGGGCGCGCCCGCGACCGCTGCCCCGGCGCCTGCACGGCCCCGCGAACTACGTCTACTCGCTGGCCTACGGCCCGGACGACACGCTCGCCGCGGCCGCCGGGGACGGGACCGTGTGGCTGTGGGACACCTCCGACCCGTCCGATCCGCGCGCCCTCGCGACGCTCACCGGGTCGGCCGAGAGCCTCTACATCGACGCCGCCGTCCCGGACCGGCCGCTCCTCGTCACCGCCGGGGTGGGCCGCGACGTGCGGCTGTGGTCGATGGACCCGGACGAGGTCGCCGCGCGGATCTGCGCCACCGCCGGGACGCCGATCACCGAGGCGGAGTGGCGGCGCTACCTGCCCTCGGCGTCCTTCGACCCGCCCTGCCGGTGAGGCTCGATCATCGTGATGCCGGGGGCGGGCATGTCCATGAGGGCGGCCGGGGCCTCGTCCAGCGCGAGGACGCGGCCGATCAGCAGGTCGGGGCGCAGCGTCCCCGCCCGGACCAGCTCCACCATCGGGCCGTAGGCGTGGGCGGCCATTCCGTGGCTGCCGACGATCTCCAGCTCCATGGCGACGACCCGCTCCATCGGGAGGTCCGCGGGGCCCGCGCCGGACGGGAGCAGCCCGACCTGGACGTGCCGGCCCCTCCGGCGCAGGGACTCGACCGAGGCGCGGGCCGTCTCCGGGCTGCCCAGCGCGTCCAGCGAGACGTGCGCGCCGCCCCGGCACGCCTCCCGCACGGCGCCCGCCACGTCCGCGTGGCCGGCGGCGTTGACGACGGCGGACGCCCCGCTGCGCCGCGCCAGCTCCAGCGCCCCGGGCGCGACGTCGACGGCCACGACGCGGGCGCCCGCCGCGGCGGCGATCATCACGGCGGACAGGCCGAGGCCGCCGCAGCCGTGCACGGCCACCCACATGCCCGCGGAGGCGCCGCCCTGCGCGAGGACGGCCCGGAACGCGGTGGCGAACCGGCAGCCGAGGGCGGCGGCCGCCGTGTACGACATCTCGTCCGGCAGCCGGACCAGGTTGACGTCGGCGTTCTCGACCGCGACGTAGTGGGCGAAGGAGCCCCAGTGGGTGAAGCCGGGCTGCGTCTGCGCCTCGCAGACCTGCTGGTCCCCCGCCGCGCAGGCCGCGCAGCGGCCGCAGGCGCACACGAACGGAACCGTGACGCGGTCGCCCGGGCGGGCGGCGGCGACGCCCGCGCCGACCTCCTCGACCGTGCCCGCCAGCTCATGGCCGGGCACGTGCGGGAGGGACCGGATCCCGGGATCGTGCCCCTGCCAGCCGTGCCAGTCGCTGCGGCACACCCCGGTCGCCTCGACGCGGATGACCGCGCCGCCGGCGGGCGGCCGCGGATCGGGGACCTCGCGGACCTCCGGCGGCGCCCCGAACCCGCTGTAGACGACCGCCCGCATCGGAGGCCCCGCCCCTAGAACTCGAAGCCGCCGGGGCGGCCGTTGCGGTCGGCGATGAGGCCGGCCAGGGTCGCGATCGCGATCTCCGCCGGGGTCCGCGACCCGATGTTGAGGCCGATGGGCCGGTGGACCCGCGCGATGTCCCCGGCGGGGACGCCGAGCTCGGTGAGCGCCGGGATGTGCGGGGCGGGGTGGCGCGGGTTGCCCATGACGCCGACCCAGCGGACCGGCTGGGTCAGGACGTCCCGCAGGACCGGCCCCAGCTCGGGGCGGTGGTGGTCGGTGACCACGACGTCGGCCGTCGCGTCGAGGTGCGGCAGGTCGGCGGCGCCGTCCCGGTCCTTGTCGGGGTCGACGAGGAAGGTGCGGTAGCCGAGGTCGGCGCCGTAGCGCAGCAGGTGCTCGGCGACGGGACCGGCGAACACCGCGACCAGCGTCCGCTCCGCCGCGGGCGCCGGGGCGTCGCCGTGCGCGACGGCGCAGGCGGGGTCGTTCTCAGGCGGTGTTCCCATACCCGCAGTCTGCCCCGCGCGGGCGCGGCCGGTCCAGCGGGCCGCGCCTTTTGCGGAAAGCCGCGTTTCCCCAACGCGAGACCCTTCCTTGGGAGCGGGTATGCCTGCACCCTAGAGTGCACACCAGGCGGGCTGGGAGGAACCGTGATCACGAGACCGGAGGGCGGACCCCGCGTCGTGGTCGGGGTGGACGACTCGGCGGGCGCCCGCGGCGCCCTGTCCTGGGCGATCGGCGCGGCCCGGCTGCGCGGGCTGCCGCTGCTGGTCGTCCATGCCGCTCCGCTGCCGCCGCACGTGTCGGCGGCGGGGCAGCTCGGCTGCGGCGTCACCGAGGCGCTGCGCGCGTCCGGCGCGGAGCTCATCGCCCGGGTCCTCGGCGACGTGTGCGGCGGCCCGCCCGAGGGCGTGGACATGACGGCGCTGGCGCTGGTCGGCGAGCCGGGCGCGGTGCTGGTGCGGCTGGCGGGCGACGGCGACATCCTCGTCGTCGGGCACGGGACGCGCGGCCCGTTCTCGCGGCTGCTGCGGCCCTCGGTCCGGCTGCACTGCGCCCGCCGGGCGCGGGCGACCCTCGTCTGCGTGCAGACGCCCTCGTTCGACACGCTCCTGGAGCGCCTGGCCGTGCAGGACGAGTCCCCCGGCCACGTGTCCGGCTCCCGGTTCCGGCGGCTGGGCCGGCGGCTGCGCCACCCGCTGTGACCTCCCCCGTCGTGGAGCTGGCCGACGACCGGGCCGCCCGGCGGGGCGTGCGGCTGTTCCTGAAGCGGGACGACCTGATCCACCCGGAGCTGCCCGGCAACAAGTGGCGCAAGCTCAAGCACAACCTCGGCCCGGCCCGGGAGCACGGGACGGTCCTCACCTTCGGCGGCGCCTACTCCAACCACATCCGGGCCACGGCCGCGGCCGGAAGGATCTTCGGGTTCGCGACCATCGGCGTGATCCGCGGCGAGGAGCACCTGCCGCTGAACGACACCCTCGCCTACGCCGAGCGGATGGGCATGCGGCTGGCCTACCTGGACCGCGCCGCCTACCGCCGCAAGCACGAGCCCGACGTCGTCGCCGCCCTGCGCGAGCGGTGGGGCCCCTTCTACCTCCTCCCCGAGGGCGGCAGCAACGCGGCGGCGGTCAGGGGATGCGCGGAGCTCGGCGCGGAGGTGCCGGGCTACGACGTCGTCTGCTGCCCGTGCGGCACCGGCGGGACGCTGGCCGGCCTGGCCGCCGGGCTCGCCCCGGACCAGCGCGCCCTCGGGTTCTCCGTCCTGAAAGGGGGCTTTCTCCACGCGGAGGTGGAACGGCTCCAGTGCGAGACGTACGGCGGGCGGCGCGGGGCCTGGCGCGTGGAGGACGGCTTCCACTTCGGCGGCTACGCCAGGCGGACGCGCGAGCTGGACGCCTTCATCGCCGACTTCGCCGAGCGGCACGGCGTCGTCCTCGACCGCGTCTACACGGCGAAGATGATGTCCGGCGTACTCGCGCTGGCCGAGCGCGGCGCGTTCCCCGAGGGCGCACGGGTGCTGGCCGTCATCACGGGATGACCGGGCGGGCCCCGCATGCCGCGCACGGGGCCGCCCGGTCACCGGTCCGGTCAGGCGGGGGGCAGGTCGGCCAGGCCGGCCAGGGCGGCGCGGTGGCGGCCGGGGGTGCCGAGCGCGATGGAGTCGGCCTTGGCGCGCTTCAGGTACAGGTGCGCCGGGTGCTCCCAGGTGAAGCCGATGCCGCCGTGCATCTGCACGCACTCCTCGGCGGCCTTGACGGCGACGGCCGAGCAGTGGGCCTGCGCGACCGCCACGGCGACGGCCGTGTCGTCATCGCCGGAGGCCACACACGACGCGGCGTACCGCGCCACCGCGCGGGCCTGCGTGATGGACGTCCACAGGTCGGCGAGGCGGTGCTTGAGGCCCTGGTAGGAGCCGACCGGCCGGCCGAACTGGTAGCGGGTCTTCACGTAGGCGACGGTGTCGTCCAGGCAGCGCTCGGCCAGCCCGAGCTGCTCGGACGCCAGCATCGCGGCGCCGGTGAGCAGCGCGGCCCGGACGGCGTCCGGCCCCTCGGCGACGAGCCGCGCGGGCGCCCCGGAGAACGCGACGTCGGCCAGGCGGCGCGTCATGTCCAGGGACGTCACGGCGGTGCGGCGGGCGTCCGCGGCGTCCACCGCGTAGAGGCCCCCGTCCGCCGGGACGAGGAACACCTCGGCCGCCATCCCGTCGGCGACGCTGGTGACCTCGCCGGTCACGGCGCCGGCCGCGGCCCGGACCTCCGGCGCCCCGTCACCGGGCGCCGTGCTGAACGGCACGGCCAGGACGGCGATGGTGCCGCCCGACGCGAGCCGCCCGAGCAGTTCGCGCTCCCCCGCGGCCAGCAGCGCGGCCGTCGCGGTGACGGCGCTGCCCAGGAACGGGACGGGCGCGGTGGAGCGGCCCAGCTCCTCCATGACGACGGCGGTCTCCCGCCAGGTGGCCCCGGCGCCGCCGAGGTCCTCGGGGACGGGCAGCCCGGCGCAGCCGAGCTGGCCCGCGACGGCCCGCCACAGCGCCGCGTCGTACGGCTCGTCCTTCTCGGTCCCGGCGAGGACGGCCGTCCAGGGCGCCTTGTCGTCGAGCACCTCGCGGACGCTCGCGCGCAGGTCGTTCTCGATCTCGCTGTACAGCAGGTCGCTCACTTGGGCAGGTCCTTCCACGGCACGTCCTTGTCGACCCGGATCTCGCCGGGCAGGCCCAGCACCCGCTCGGCGATGATGTTGCGGAGGATCTCCGACGTGCCGCCCTCGATGGAGTTGCCCTTGGCGCGCAGGTAGCGGTACCCGGGCGAGCGGCGGGTGAAGTCGACCTCGGCGGGCCGGCGCATGGTCCAGTCGTCGTAGCGCAGGCCGTCCTCGCCCAGCAGCTCCAGCTCCAGGCCGGACACCTCCTGGTTGATCTTGGCGAACGCCAGCTTGGCCCCGGAGCCCTCCGGGCCGGGCTGCCCGGCGGTGAGCTGCTGCCGCAGCCGCTCGCCGGTGAGCCGCGCGGCCTCGGTCTCGACCCAGGCCCGCAGCACGGCGTCGTGCAGGTCGGGGGTGCGCAGCTCGGGGCGGTCGCGCCACAGCGCGGCGACCACGCCGATCATGCCGCCCTCGCGGGGCGACCGGGCGCCGCCGATGGCGACCCGCTCGTTCATGAGCGTCGTCGTGGACACCTGCCAGCCCTGCCCGACCTCGCCGAGCCGGTGCTCGTCGGGGATCCGCACGTCGGTGAGGAAGACCTCGTTGAACTCCGCCTCGCCGGTGATCTGCCGCAGCGGGCGCACCTCGACGCCCGGCGCGGTCATGTCGCAGACGAAGTAGGTCATGCCGCGGTGCTTGGGGACGTCCGGGTCGGTGCGGGTGACGAGGATCGCCCAGCGCGCCTCGTGGGCCATGGACGTCCAGACCTTCTGGCCGTTGACCGTCCAGGCGTCGCCGTCGCGGACGGCGCGGGTGCCGAGCGCGGCGAGGTCGGAGCCGGCGCCGGGCTCGCTGAACAGCTGGCACCACACCTCCTCGCCGGTCCACAGCGGACGCAGGAAGCGGCGCTTCTGCTCGTCGGTGCCGAACGCGAGGATCGTCGGCGCGGCCATCCCGAGCCCGATCCCGTTGCGCTCGGGGTGGTTGGTCGGCGCCCCGGCCGCGGCGAACGCGCGGTCGACCGCGGGCTGCAGGGACCGCGGGGCGCCGAGGCCGCCGAGGCCCTCGGGGTAGTGGACCCAGGCGAGGCCGGCGTCGAACCGGGCCCGCAGGAACTCCAGGGGCTCGCCGGCGGACGGGTCGTGCGCGGCGAGGAACTCGCCGACCCGCCTCTCCAGCTCCTCGGCGTCGGGCGGTGCTGTGCTCACGGGGCGGACCTCCGCAGGGCGAGGGGGCGGCGGCCGGGCCGCCCCACGGACATACCAACCGGTCGGTATGGTCCGCCCAGCCTAGGAAGCGCCGGGTCGGCGAGTCAACCGCCGTCCGCCCCCATGGCGCGGGCGAGCCCGGAATGGTCGTGGTAGTCGCGCGATTCCACGATGCGCCCGGCGCGCACCCGCAGCACGAAGACGTTCGGCACGACGAACTCGCGTCCGGTCTCGGTGTTGCGGCCCGCGTACTCGAACTCCGCGATGATCACCTCGGGGTCGGCGGTGTGGTGGACGACGACGTTGCGCGCGGTCATCTCCAGCGGCAGCGTCTCCAGGCGCGCGAAGTGCTCGCGCACCGCGTCGCGCCCCTCCAGGCGGGTGGTCGGATGGGCGAACGGGTGCACGACCACCGCGTCCTCGGCGTACAGCCGCGGCAGCGCCTCGGGCCGCCGCGCGGTCACCCCGTCGATGAGCCGCTGGAAGACGGCCCGGGGGCTGGCGAACTCGGACATGACCCTCCACTACAAGTCAGAGCTTCACTTGTCAACGGCTTCACTTGCCGGCGGCGTGTGCGCGGTGTCCGTCCGGCGGTGGACGGCGGGAGCCTCAGCCGTTCAGTTCGGCGGGGAGCTCGTCCCGGTGCAGCACCGTCAGCGAGGTCACGGCGCGGGTGAGGACGACGTACAGGCGGGCGAGGCCGCGGGCCTCGGCGGCGGCGATGGCGGCGGGCTCGGCGACGACCACCTGATCGTACTCCAGGCCCTTGGCCAGCGTCGCGGGGACGACGAGCAGCCGGGTCTCGCCGCCCGGCCCCGGCCCGAGGACGGCGTGCTCCAGCCCGGCCGCCTCCAGTGCCGCCGCGTGGGCGGCGACCGCCGAGTCCGGCACGATCAGGCCGATCGAGCCGGGGCGGGCGAGGGCCTCCCGGGCCGCCGCCACCAGCGCGGGTCCGAGGTCGGGGACGCGCCGCACGTCGAGGGCGCCCGCTCCGGGACGCAGCGAGCGCGGCCGCTCCAGGCCCGGCGCGATGTGCGGGAGCAGGCGGGCGGCGAAGTCCAGGACGGTCCCCGGGACGCGGAAGCCGAGGGTCAGCTCGGTCACGTCCCCGTCCTGCCCGAGGTGGGCGAGGACCTCCTTCCAGGACCGCGCCGACCACGCGGTCGTGCCCTGGGCGAGGTCGCCGAGCACGGTCGCCGACCCGGTGCCGCACCGGCGGCCCAGGGCGCGCAGCTGCATCGCCGACAGGTCCTGCGCCTCGTCCACGACCAGGTGGCCGAGCGAGGCGGTGCGCTCGACCAGGTCGCGCAGCTCGTCGAGGAGGGCGCGGTCGGCGGCGGTCCACCGGGCCGAGCGGTGCGACCGGGCGGGCTCGGGCCACAGGATCGCGGCCTGCTCCGCCTCGTCCAGGAGGCCCTTCGCTGCCCTGCCGAGGAAGGCGGGATCCGACAGGAGCCGGTACAGGACCTGCTCGGGGGTGACCTTCGGCCACACGGTGTCGAGGACGTGCTTGACCGGCTTGCTGCGCGCCACCTGCTCCTGGACCCGGTCGTCCGGTGCCTCGCCGCGCTTCTCCATCTGGACGAGGATCCGGTGCGCGAGGCGCTGGGCGAACGCCGCGCGGCCGCTGCCGTACCGGGTCGTGCCGCGCAGCGCGGCGGCGATCTCGCGCACCTCGTGGTCGGCGAGCCGGTAGCGGGCGGACCCGCGGGCGACGACGAGGCCCTCGGCGGGCTTGGCGATGTGCAGCCACAGCGCCTTGCGGAGCACGTCCGCCATGCGCGCCTCGCCCTTGACGGCGGACGCCTCCGCCGGCTCCTCCGCCGTGGGCGCCCCGAGCAGGTCGTCGATCGTGGCCTGCTCGACGCCGGCCTCGCCGAGCGCGGGCAGGACCGCCGAGATGTAGCCGAGGAACGCCCGGTTCGGCCCGACGATGAGGACTCCGGACCGCGCCAGCCGCTCCCGGTGGGTGAACAGCAGGTAGGCGGCGCGGTGCAGGCCGACGGCCGTCTTGCCGGTGCCGGGGGCGCCCTGCACGCACACGGTGCGGGGCAGGTCCGCGCGGACGATCTCGTCCTGGTCCGGCTGGATCGTGGCGACGATGTCGCGCATCGGCCCGGTACGGGGGCGCTCGATCTCCTCGGTCAGGATCCGGGACGGGCCGGCCGCGCCGCCGCGCAGCGGCTCGTCCTCGAACGCGGTCAGCTCACCGCCGCTGAACCCGAACCGCCGCCGCAGCCGCCAGCCCATGGGGTCCGCGGGCCCGGCCTGGTAGAAGGCGCGCGAGACGGGCGCGCGCCAGTCCAGGACGAGCGGGCGGCCCTCGTCGCCGTCGTGGACGTGCCGCCGCCCCACGTACATGACCGCGGGCAGGTCGCCGCTGCCACCGTCACCGCCACTGCCGCCGTCGTCGCGGTCCATGCGCCCGAAGAACAGCGGCGCGCCGGGGTGGTCGGCGAGCGCCGCGACGCGCTGTTCGAGCAGCGACTCCAGGAACTGCCGGGACACCCAGTCGCCCGCCGCATCGGCGGACAAACTCTCGGCGTGCTCGCGCATCCGGCGCAGCGCGGCGCGGGACTCGGCCAGGTGGGCGCGCTCGGCGGCCAGGACGGCGGACTCGGCGGGCATGCGGGCACACCTCCGGCGGCGAGGGAGCGGACGGCGAGGGAGCGGACTACGGGCGGCGCGCGGCGAGGAAGCGCGGCCGGGAAGCAGGCGGCGAGGAGAGCGGCTGGACGAAGACGCGAGCCTACCGGGACGCCCCGGTTCCCGCCCACCGGTTTTCCGGCCGGGTGCGGCTGCGCGCGGCGTTCCTCCTTGCCGGGCGGGGGCCGGTGTGTGACGTTGGGCGCCATGGGGAGCGGAATGGTGATGGCATGGTGACGCTGAGCGGCCGGACCGCGGTGGTCACGGGCGCCTCGTCCGGCATCGGCGCGGTCGTGGCGGAGGCGCTCGCCGGGGCCGGCGCCCGGGTCGGGCTGGTGGCGCGGCGCAAGGACAGGCTGGAGCGGGTGCTCGCCCGGTGCCGCGAGCACTCCCCGGACTCGGCGATGTGGGTCGCCGACCTCGCGGACCTGGACGGCGTCGCCGGGCTCGCGGCGGACGTCGAGCGCGCGTTCGGCTCCGTGGACGTGCTGGTGAACAACGCCGGGATGCCGAAGCGCCGCCGCGTCCAGGACCTGGCGCCCGCCGAGGCCGAGGACGTGATGCGGCTGAACTACCTGTCCCCGGTGCGGCTGACGCTGGCGCTGCTGCCCGGGATGCTCTCGCGCGGGCACGGCCACCTGGTGGCGGTGGGCTCGGTCGCGGCGCGGCTCGGGCCGCCGCACGAGGCCGCCTACGCGGCGTCCAAGGCGGCGCTGACCGCGTTCTGGGAGAGCATGGCGGTCGACCTGGACGGCACCGGGGTGGAGGTGCACGTCGTCCAGCCCGCGCTCATCGCGGGGACCGAGCTGTTCACGCTGCCCGGCAACGAGAAGCCGCTGAGCGACGTGTCCGAGGGACTGCCGCCGCAGGAGGTGGCCGCGGCCGTCCTGGAGGTCCTCGGCGAGGGCCGGTTCGAGCAGTACGTGCCGGGGTGGTTCCACGAGATGGCCTCGGGCAAGGCGGCCGACGTCGACGCGTTCGTCGCCGGGGTCAAGGAGTGGACCCGGGAGCGGCTGGAGAGCTGACGCCCCCCGCGGCCGGCGCCGGCGGCGCGGCCGTCACCAGGTGTCGATCCAGCGGCGGCCGTCCCCGGGCGGCGGGGCCGAGGCGAACGCGGTGGTGATCCAGCGGCGGGTGTCGGCGGGGTCGATGACGTCGTCCAGCTCGAACACCGTGGCGGCGTGCAGGGCCTTGCCGTTCTCGTAGGCGGCGGCGACCATCGTCCGGAACAGCTCCTCGGGGTCCTCGGCCTCGGCGAGCTCCTTGCGGTAGCCGAGCCGGACGGCGCCCTCCAGGCCCATGCCGCCGATCTCGCCGGTGGGCCACGCGACGGTCGCGAGCGGCGCCTTGAACCCGCCGCCCGCCATGGCCTGCGCGCCGAGGCCGTAGCCCTTGCGCAGCACGATCGTGACGATCGGGACGCGCAGGTTCGCGCCGATCACGAACATGCGGCTGAAGTGCCGGACGGTGGCGGTCCGCTCGGCGTCCGGGCCGACCATGAAGCCGGGCGTGTCGCACAGCGACACCACGGGCAGCCCGTGGGCGTCGCACAGCTGCAGGAACCGGGCGGCCTTGTCGGCGGCGTCGCGGTCGATGGCGCCGCCGAGGTGGGCGGGGTTGCTGGCGATGAGGCCCAGCGGGCGCCCCTCGATCCGCACCAGCGCGGTGATGATCCCGACCCCGAAGGCGCGGCGCAGCTCCAGCACCGACCCGGTGTCGGCGAGGCGGGTGATCGCGCGGCGGACGTCGTAGGCGCGCAGCCGGTTCTCCGGGACGACGTTCCGCAGGGTCCGCTGGTCGTCGCACGTCCAGTCGCCGCGCGGGCCCTGGAAGTAGGACAGGTAGCGGCGGGCGGCGTCGACGGCGGCGGCCTCGTCGTCCACGGCGATGTCCACGACGCCGTTGGGCTCCTGGTCGGTGATCGGGCCGATCTCCTCGGGCGCGAACACGCCGAGCCCGCCGCCCTCGATCATCGCGGGGCCGCCCATCCCGATGTTGGCGTCGCGGGTGGCGATGATGACGTCGCAGCAGCCGAGCAGCGCGGCGTTCCCGGCGAAGCAGCGCCCGGCGGCGATCCCGACGGACGGGACGCGGCCGCTGAGCCGCCCCATCGCGTGGAAGGTCGCGACGTCCAGGCCGGACACGGTCGAGGTGTCGGTGTCGCCGGGCCGGCCTCCGCCGCCCTCGGCGAACAGGACCACGGGCAGGCGGCGGCGGTGGGCGATGTCGAGCATCCGGTCGGTCTTGCGGTGGTTCTGGTAGCCCTGGGTCCCGGCCAGGACCGTGTAGTCGTAGGACATGACGACGGCCTGCGCGCCGGCGACGTCCCCGACGCCGCAGACCATGCCGTCGGCGGGGGTGCGCTCGATCAGGTCCTCCAGGGACCGGCGCCGCCGCTGCGCGGCGATGGCCAGCGCGCCGTACTCGACGAACGTGCCGGCGTCGCAGAGGTCCTCGATGTTCTCCCTGGCGGTGCGGCGGCCGCGCGCGTGCCGCTTGGCGACCGCCTCGGGACGGGACGCGTCCAGGCCGGTCTCGTGCCTGCGCAGCGTCTCGGCGAGGTCGGCGCGGATCTCGCCGGGGTCGGGCTCGGCGTCCTCGGCGGCGTGGCCGGCTCCGGCCTCGGCGGGTTCCACGAACAGCAGCGGGGCGCCCTCCGCGACGGTGTCGCCGGGCGCGGCGGCGACGCCCCGCACGATGCCCGCCTCCCCCGCGTGGATGACGTGCTCCATCTTCATGGCTTCGAGGACGAGAGCCGGCGCCCCGGCCCGCACGAGGTCGCCCTCGGCCACGTCCACGCTCACCACCGTGCCCTGCATGGGCGCGGGGACGGCGACCGTGCCGGGCGGCGCGTCCGGTACCGCGGCGGCGGGGGCGGCGGTCTCGTCCCGGACGGTCTCGACGTAGTAGCGGCGGTGCTCGCTCTCCAGCAGCTCGGGCAGGTGGTCGGCGATGAAGGAGGTGTCGAACCCGCCGGAGAGGAAGCCGGGGTGGCGCAGCACGCCCTGCAGCAGCGGGATGCTGGTGGCGACCCCGGCGATCTCGAACTCGCCGAGCGCGCCGTGCGCGCGGGCGGCGGCGGACGGCAGGTCCTCCGCGCGGGCGACGACCTTGGCCAGCAGCGGGTCGTAGCGGGGGCTCGCGCGGTAGCCGGCGTACCCGCAGGTGTCGACGCGGACGCCCGGCCCGGACGGCGGCGCGAACGCGGTCAGCGTCCCGGCCCGGGGGTGCGGCGTGCCGTCCGCGTCGAGGGTCTCGGTGTTGACCCGGACCTGGACGGCGCAGCCCGCGGCGCGGGGCGGCCCGCCGCCGAGGCCGACGGCGGCGAGGTCCTCCCCCAGCGCGAGCCGGATCTGCGTCTTGACCAGGTCGACCCCGGTGATCTCCTCGGTCACGGTGTGCTCGACCTGGAGTCTCGGGTTGGCCTCCAGGAACCAGAACTCCCCGTCCGCGACGAGGAACTCGAAGGTGCCGATGCCGTCGTAGCGGACCCGGGCGGCCATGCGCAGCGCCGCCTCCAGCAGCGCGTCCCTGACGTCCCCGGGCAGCGCCGGCGCGGGCGCGACCTCGATCAGCTTCTGGTGCCGCCGCTGGACGCTGCAGTCGCGCTCCCACAGGTGGACGGCCGCGCCGGTGCCGTCCCCGGCGATCTGCACCTCGATGTGGCGGGCGCGCGGCACGTACCGCTCGGCGTACAGGTCGCCGGAGCCGAAGGAGGCGAGCGCCTCGGACCGGCACCGCTCGTACGCGGCTGCCATCCCGGCCGGATCGGTGACGGCGCGCATCCCGCGCCCGCCGCCGCCGGCCACGGCCTTGAGCATCACGGGCCCGTGCTCGCGGGCGAACTCCTCCGCGGCGGCGGGGCCCACCGGGCCGTCCGTGCCGGGCGGCACGGGCACGCCCGCCTCCCGGGCGAGCGCCCGGGAGCGGGTCTTGTCGCCGAACAGCTCCAGCAGTTCGGGGCGCGGGCCGGTGAAGGTCAGGCCGGCGGCGGCGCAGCGCGCGGCGAACGCCGCGTTCTCGCTCAGGAAGCCGTAGCCGGGGTGGACGGCGGTGACGCCCGCGTCCTCCGCGGCGGCGAGCAGGGCGCCGGCGTCCAGGTAGCCCGCCGGCCCCTCGCCGGGCAGCACCCGCACCTCGTCCGCGCGGCGGGCGTGCGGCGCGGGGGCCTCGTCGCGGGTGCGGACGGCGACCGTCCGCAGGCCCAGCTCCGCCGCGGCCCGGACGATCCGCAGCGCGATCTCGCCCCGGTTGGCCACCAGGATCCCGCCCACCCGTCCTCCTCGCCTCGCTCCGCGCCCTCGCCTCGGCTGGGGCTCACTCTAGAGAGGCGGCCGGGTCCCGGTGACCGGCGGGCGGCCGGTGACCGGCCGGGGGGCCCGGGTGATAATGGTCCGGGAGGGCCGCCTCCCCGCGCTCACCTCGGAGGATCGACGAACTCATGGGCACCGCCGGCCGTTCCGTCCGCGAATCCCTGCTGGACGCCGCCGCCTCCCTGCTCGTGGAGCGCGGCTACCGCGGCGTCCGGATGCGGGACGTCGCGGCGGCCGCCGGGGTGAGCCGGCAGACCGTCTACAACGAGTTCGGCGACAAGTGGGGCCTGGCGCAGGCGGTCGTGATCCGCGACAACGAGCGGTACCTCGACGGCATCGACGCGGCGCTGTCCGCGCACGACGACCTGTACTCGGCGGTGACCGCGGCGGTCATGTACACGCTCGAGACGTCCGCGGACGACCAGCTCAAGAAGGCCGTGCTGACCGGCGCGGGCGGCGACGAGCTGCTCCCGCTGCTCACCACGCAGGCCGAGCCGGTGCTGTTCACCGCCAGCGCCCGGATCGCCGAGCACGCGCTGCGGCACTGGCCGGACCTGGACCGCGACGCCCTCACCGAGATCGCCGACGCCGCGGTGCGGCTGACGATGAGCCACCTCATGCTGCCCTCCGGCCCCCCGGAGCGCTTCGCCCACTTCGTCGCCCGCATGGTGACCCGCTACGTCGCCGCCTCTTCATGACGGCCGCCTCGGATGACGGCCGTCACGGGATGACGGTCTTCAGGTGGACGACCTTGACGGCCGTCATCTCGTCGAGGAGCTCGGGGCCGTAGCCGAAGCCCCGCCCGCTGGCGCCGCGCGGGGTCGCGGCCCCGCCCGGGGCGCCGCCGAACACCGCGTTGATCTTCACGGTGCCGGTCTTCAGGGTGCGCCAGGCCGCCTGGGCGTGCGCGGGGTCGCGGGTGAGGACGGTCGCGGCGAGGCCGTAGCGGGTGCGGTTCGCCGCTTCCAGTCCCTCCTCGAAGGACGCGACGGTGCGGACGGGCGCGACGGGCCCGAACGTCTCCTCGGCCATCACGGCCATGGCGTCGGTGCAGCCGGAGAGGACGGTGGCCGGGTAGAAGCAGCCGGGGCCCCCGGGGATGCGCCCGCCGGTCCGGAGCCGCGCGCCGTCCGCGACGGCCTTCTCGACCTGCTCGTGGACCCCGGCGCGGTGCCGCTCGTCCACCAGCGGGGCGAGCTCGGTGGCCGGGTCCGCGCCCGGGCCCATCCGCAGGGCGCGGGCCCGGGCGGTGAGCGCGTCCAGGAACCCGGCGGCCACCGCCTGGTGCACGTAGACGCGCTCGACGGCGGTGCAGATCTGGCCGCAGTTCGCGAAGCAGCCTGTGGCGGCCTGCCCGGCGGCCCACGCCGGGTCGACGCCCGCGTCGACGATCAGCGGATCGCTGCCGCCGTTCTCCAGCAGGAGCTTGGCCCCGGTCCGCGCGGTCAGCTCGGCGATGCGGCGGCCCGTGCCGGTCGAGCCGACATGCGCCACGACGTCCACGCCGCCGTGGCCGGCGAGGGCCTCGCCCACCTCGGCGTCGCCCGTGACCAGGTTGAGGACGCCGCCGGGCAGCCGCTCGGCGATCAGCTCGGCGAGCATGGCGCCGGTGTGCGGGGTCCGCTCGGACGGCTTGTGCACGACGGTGTTGCCGGTGACCACGGCGGCGCCGATCAGCCCGCAGGCGATCGCGACGGGGTCGTTCCACGGCGTGAGCACCGCGACGGTCCCGAGGGGCTCGCGGACCATGAAGTCCGCCGCGTCCCAGCCGCCCTGCAGGCTGCGCCCGCCGTGCAGCGGGCCCAGCTCGGCGTACTGGCGCAGCGTCCCGATCCCGGCCTCGACACCGCCGAGCGCGTCGCCGGACGGCTTGCCCATCTCGGCGGTCACCAGCGCGGCGAGCTCGGCGGCGTTCGCCTCGACGGCGCGCGCGGCGGCGTGCAGGGCGGCGCCGCGCTCGGCCGCCGGGACCGCCGCCCAGCCGGGCGCGGCGGCGCGGGCCGACCCCACCGCCGCCTCCACGTCGCCGCCGGCGCAGAGGGGCACCACCCCGAGCGGATCGCCGTCCGCCGGATCGGTGATCGTGAACATCCGCTCCCCGGTACCCTGGCTCCAGCGCCCCCCGGCGAGCATCCACCTGTCACGCGGTCGCATGATCGCTCCCTCGTCTCCCCCGGGCAGAGCCGCGCCCGGGACCCGCGGTCGCCCGCCCGACGTGTTCGGTCCCCCATGCGTCGCCTACCCGGGACGGCGGCGTTCATTGGCCGACCCCGAATGTCAGTGACTACTTACTCGATGGGCTACCGTGGGGCCCGACAGCCGAGTGCGAGGGAGGCGCGGTGGACTTCGACCTGCCGGAGAGCGCGGCCGCGGTGCGCGAGGGCGTACTGGCGATCGCGGGGAAGTACGACCAGGAGTACTGGAGCCGCTGCGACGCGGACAAGCGCTGGCCCGAGGAGGTCTGGCGGGAACTGGTCGCCGGCGGCTGGCACGCGCTGGCCGTCCCCGAGGAGTACGGGGGCGGGGGGCAGGGCCTGCTGGAGCTCGCGGTCGCCCTCGAGGCCCTCGCCGAGGGCGGCGCGGGAGGCGCCGCGTCGTTCATGTACCTGCTGACGCCCGCGTTCGGCGGGCTGACGATAGCCCGCCACGGCACCCGGGAGCAGCAGGAGGAGCTCCTGCCGAAGATCGCGTCCGGGGAGCTGGAGACCTGCTTCGCGATCACCGAGCCGGACGCGGGCAGCAATGCGATCAACATCTCCACGCACGCCCGCCGCGACGGCGACTCGTTCGTGGTCAACGGCCAGAAGATCTGGATCTCCGGGGTCGAGCGCGCGGACCACATGATCCTCGTCACCCGGACGGTCCCGGCCGCCGAGGCGCGCCCCCGGACGGCGGGCTTCACCGTCCTGCTGGTGGACCTCAAGGAAGCCGTCGCCGAGGGCACGCTGACCTACCAGCCGATCCCCAAGCTCGGCACCAACACCGTCGCGTCCAGCACGGTCTTCCTGGACGACGTCCGCGTCCCGGCCGAGCGGGTGCTCGGCGAGGTCGACATGGGGTTCACCGTCCTGTGGGACATCCTCAACCCCGAGCGGATCCTGGCCGCGGCGGGCGGCGTCGGGTCCGGCGAGCTGGTGCTGAGCCTCGCCTGCGAGTACGCCACCGAACGGGCGCCGTTCGGCAAGCCGATCGGGACGAACCAGGGCATCGCGTTCCCGCTCGCCAGGGTCAAGGCGCAGGTGGAGCTGGCCCGGCTGATGACCTACAAGGCCGCCTGGCTGTGGGACCGGGGCCGCCCCTGCGGCTCGGAGGCCAACATCGCCAAGCTCACCGCGGCCGACGCAGCCTGGCAGGCCGCCGACCGCGCGTTCCAGACCTACGGCGGCATGGCGTACTCGCTGGAGTACCCGATCTCCCGGATGTTCCGCGACGCCCGCATCGCCAAGAACATCCCGGTCGCCGAGGAACTCGTCCTCGCCCACATCGCCCAGCACGAGCTGGGACTGCCAAAGTCGTACTGAGCGCAGTCCTGCCGACCGCCGCGGACGCGCGGGAGGGACGGGCTCAGCCGAACCTGGGCGGGCGCTTCTCCCGGATGGCCGAGACGCCCTCCCGCACGTCCGGGCCGGTGAACCCGAAGAACTCCATCGCCAGCGACGCGTCGAACGACGGGCCCGCGAGGCGCAGCCAGTTGTTCAGCGCGTGCTTGGTGAACGACAGCGCCTCCGCGGGCCCGGCGGCGAGCCGGCCGGCGATCTCCAGGGCGCGCTCGTGCACCTCCCCGTCGTCCACGCACAGCGAGACCAGGCCGATCCGCTCGGCCTCCTCCCCCGTCAGGACGTCGTTGAGCAGCAGGTAGTACTTCGCCTTCGCCATCCCGCACAGCAGCGGCCACACGATCGCCGCGTGGTCCCCGGCCGCCACGCCCAGCCGCGTGTGCCCGTCGATGATCTTCGCGGTGCGGCCGGCGACGGAGATGTCGGCCAGCAGCGCCACCGCCAGCCCCGCGCCCACCACCGGGCCCTGCATCGCGCTGACCACCGGCTTCGAGCAGTTCACCACGTTCATGACGATGTCGCGCGCCTCGCGCATGATGCGGCGGCGGGCGCCGTGGTCGACCATCATCTCCTCGATCATGGCGAGGTCGCCGCCCGCGGAGAACGCCGTGCCCTCGCCGCGCACGACGACGGCGCGCACCTCGTCGTCGGCGTCGGCGTCCCGCCAGATCTCCGCCAGCTCCCCGTGCCCGGTCGTGTCGACCGCGTTGAGCTTGCCGGGCGTGCTGATCACGACCCGCAGCACGCCGTCCGCCGCCCAGTCGATCTTCAGCCGCTCGTAGCCGTCATACCGCCCGCTGCCCATGGCCGCTCGCCTCCCGCGTCCGCGCGTCGAATGCCGCGCGCAATCGTCGCACAGCGAATTCGCGCGCCCGGACACCGGCGTCGAAGATCTCCGGGAGCAGGAAGAACGAGTGCACGACGCCGTCGTAGCGGCGCAGCTCGACCGGCACCCCGGCGGCGGCGAGCCGGCGCGCGTACGCCTCGCCCTCGTCCCGCAGGATGTCGTACTCCGCGGTGATCACGGTCGCGGGGGCGGCGCCGGCGAGATCCGGGGCGCGCAGCGGGGCCAGCCGGAAGTCCGCGCGGTCGGCGCCGCCCCGGTAGAGCCCCATGAACCGGGCGAGCGTCGCGGCGTCCAGCGCGTATCCGGACGCGAACTCCCGCCAGCTCGGGGCGTCCATGGCCGTGTCGGTCACCGGGTAGACGAGCAGCTGGTGGGCGAGCGGCACGCCGTGGTCGCGGGCGAGCAGCGCCGCCGCCGCGGCGAGGTTGCCGCCCGCGCTGTCGCCGGCCACCGCGACGGCCCCGGGCAGGGCGCCGTAGCGGTGCGGCTCGCGCGCCACGGACGCCACGACGGCCCAGGCGTCGTCGACGGCGGCGGGGAACGGGTGCTCGGGTGCCAGCCGGTAGCCGACGTTCAGGACGACGCATCCGGCGGCGGCCGCGATGTCGCGGCACACGGCGTCCACGTCGTCGACGCCTCCGAGGACCCACGCCCCCCCGTGCAGGTAAACGACCGCGGGCAGCGGCCGGCCCCCGGGCGGCACCGGGCGGTACAGCCGCACCGGGACGGGCCCGCCCTGGCCGCGCACGGTGAGGTCGCGCACCTCCGGCAGCTCGCGGCCCTCGGGGGACGGCACCGCGCCGACCCGCCGCCGCATCTCCTCGATGGTCGGTTCCGCCGGGTCCCCCGCGCCGGGCGGCAGAGCCGTCCAGGCGGCCACGAACTCCAGGAAGCTCACGGTCTGCGGGTGCAGCGGCATGCGGCGGCCTCCGGGGGTCAGCGGCGGGATCCACCAGATCGACTTCCCCGGGACGGCCGCGTCAACCCCCCCCACCCAGCGCCCGGGCCCCGGGCCGGAGGGCTCAGCGGCCGGCGGCCTCGGCGACCAGGGCGTCGAACAGCCGCCCGTCCCCGGCCTCCTCCGGGTGCCACTGGACGGCGAGGCCGAAGCGGTGCCCCTGCAGCTCGACGGCCTCGACCACCTGGTCCTCGGCCCAGGCCACCGCCGCCAGGCCCCTGCCGAGCCGGCCCACCGCCTGGTGGTGGTAGGTGGGGACGTCGGCGGAGTCGCCCATGATCTTGCCGACCAGGCTGGTCGCGCTGATCTGCACCGGGTGCGAGCCGACCAGGCCGCTCTCCGGCGCGTGCCCGTCATGGCCCACCGCCTCCGGCAGGTGCTGGACGAGGGCCCCGCCTCGGGCCACGTTCAGGACCTGCATGCCCCGGCAGATGGCCAGGAAGGGGAGGTCGGCGTCCACGGCCGCGCGGGCGAGCGCGAGCTCGAACCGGTCGCGCTGCGGCTGCGGCGGGCCCGTCATGGCGTGCCGGGCGGCCCCGTACAGCTCGGGGTCCACGTCGCCGCCGCCCGCCAGGACGATGCCGTCGAGCCGCCCGACCAGCGCGTCCACCCCGCGCAGCTTCGCGGTCGGCGGCAGCATCACCGGGATCCCGCCGGCCCGCTCGACGGCGCGGACGTACGGCACCGGCAGGAGCGCGGCCTCGCGCACCCAGATCCCCCAGCGGGCCGGCTCCTGGTAGGCGGTGATGCCGATGAGCGGCGGCGCGCCGGCACCGGCGGCGTTCGGGGACGGCCCCCCGCGGATGGCCTCTGACATGCCCGGTTCCCCTCTGTCGTGCGTTGGCCGCGGGACGACCCCCGATCCGGGCCGTGTGCTGCGTTCGGCTGCCCCCATGCCGCCTCACCCGCCCCCGGGCCGTCC
>NZ_SMKB01000419.1:0-2965 GCF_004348575.1 Actinomadura sp. 7K534 | reverse complement strand
GCCGACCAGGGCGCCCGCCAGGAGCCGTGCGTCGAGCCGCAGGGGCTCGCCCGGTTCGCCGACGCCTCCCCCGACCTGATCTACAGCGCCGACGTGCTGCTGGACGCCTTCCCCGACGCGCAGCTCGTCCAGGTGATCCGGGACGGGCGGGACGTCGTCGCCGACATGCTGGACGACGAGCGCTGCCTGGCCTGGTTCAAGCCGGGCCTGGCCAACCTGGACACGGTGTTCCCCAACCCCTTCCTCGGCGTCGAGGACCACACCGAGCGGAACCGGTGGCCGCGCGCCGCGGCGGCGGTCAAGTGCGCGCTGCGCTGGCGCGGCTCGGTGCGGCTCAGCGCGCGGCTGCGCCGCCAGGTCCCGGAGGACCAGCTCTTCACCGTCCGTTACGAGGAGATGGTGGCCCGGCCGCGCCGGGTGACCGCGGAGCTGGCGGAGTACCTGGACGCGCCGCTGCCGAAGACCGCCCTGTCCGGGCTGGTCCGCGCCGGGGCGCCGGACGCCGCCGACCACGGTGTCGGCTCCTGGCGCGACCGGCTCACGCCGCGGCAGGTCGCGCAGGTCGAGAAGGTCGCCGGGACCGAGCTGCGGCGGCTCGGCTACCGCCCGGCCGACGCCTGAGCCGCCGGGCGCGGGCCCGTCACTCCGCCCCGAGGGGCTCGGTCGGCCGCTCCTCGTCGCGCTGGTGCGCGAACTGCGTGCGGTAGAGCTCGGCGTAGAGGCCGCCCTGGAGCAGCAGTTCCTCGTGCCGCCCGCGCTCGGCGATCCGGCCGGCGTCGATCACCAGGATCTGGTCGGCCTCCCGGATCGTGGACAGCCGGTGCGCGATCACCAGGGACGTCCGCCCGGCCAGCGCCGTGCGCAGCGCCTGCTGGACGGCCGCCTCGGACTCGGAGTCCAGGTGCGCGGTCGCCTCGTCCAGCACGACCACGGACGGCGCCTTGAGCAGCAGCCGCGCGATCGCGATCCGCTGCTTCTCCCCGCCCGACAGCCGGTAGCCGCGGTCGCCGACGACGGTGTCGAGGCCCTCGGGCATCGCCTCGACGAGGTCGCCGATCTGCGCCGCCTCCAGCGCCGCGCGGATCTCCTCGTCGGTCGCGTCCGGCCGCGCGTAGCGCAGGTTCGCGCCGATCGAGTCGTGGAACAGGTGCGCGTCCTGGCTGACCACGCCGACCTCGCCGCGCAGCGAGGCGAGGGTGACGTCGCGGACGTCGACGCCGCCGATCCGCAACGCGCCGCCGGTCACGTCGTACAGCCGCGACACCAGGTGCGTGATCGTCGACTTGCCCGCGCCGGACGGGCCGACGAGCGCGACCATCCGCCCCGGGGCCGCGGTGAAGTCGATGTCGTGCAGGACCTCTCGCCCGGGGGCGGTGTCGGTCCGCGCGATCGACTCCAGCGAGGCCAGCGACACCTCCTCCGCCGACGGGTAGGCGAAGCGGACGTGGTCGAACTCGATCGACGGGGCGTCCGGCTTGGTCAGCCGCACGCCGTTGCCCGGAGCCGCGTCCCGGCCGTCGAGGGGCCCGTCCTTCTCGGACGGGCGGACCTCGCCGAGGGTGCGGGCGCCGTCGCGGTCGCGGATGAGCGGCTTGAGGTCGAGCACCTCGAAGACGCGGTCGAAGCTGACGAGCGCGGTCATCACGTCGACGTGGACGTTGGACAGCGCGGTGAGCGGCCCGTACATCCGGGTCAGCAGGGTGGCGAGCGCGACCAGCGTGCCGAGCTCCAGGGCGCCGTTCACGGCGAGGACGCCGCCGACGCCGTAGACCATGGCGGTGGCCAGGGCGGCGACCAGCGTCAGCGCGGTGAAGAAGACCCGCCCGTACATGGCGGCGACGATCCCGACGTCGCGGACCCGCGCGGCGCGCCCGGAGAAGTTCTCCTCCTCCTCGGCGGGCCGCCCGTAGAGCTTGGCCAGCATCGCGCCCGCGACGTTGAACCGCTCGGTCATCAGCGAGCCCATCTCGGCGTCCAGCACCATCTGCTCGCGGCTGACGCGCTGGAGCCGCTTGCCGACCCATTTGGCCGGCAGGATGAAGATCGGGAGCAGCAGCAGCGCGATGAGGGTGACCTGCCACGACAGGATCAGCATGGTGACCAGCACCAGGACGAGGCTGATCACGTTGGACACCACGGACGACAGCGTGGTGGTGAGGGCGCGCTGCGCGCCGATGACGTCGTTGTTCAGCCGGCTGACGAGTGAGCCGGTCTGCGCCCGCATGAAGAAGGCGACGGGCTGCCGCTGGACGTGCGCGAACACCTGGCTGCGCAGGTCGTAGATCAGCCCCTCCCCCACCCGCGCCGAGTACCAGCGCTGCACGAGGCTCAGCACGGCCTCCACCAGCGCGAGCCCGGCGACGGCGAGGGCGAGCCAGACGACCAGGCCCTGCCGCCCCGCGACGATGCCGCTGTCGATGATCGACTTCAGCAGCAGCGGGTTGGCGACGACGATCAGCGCGGACAGCGAGTTCAGGGCGAGGAAGAGCACCAGCTCGCGGACGTAGGGACGGGCGTACCCCGCGATCCGCTTCACCGTGCCGGGCTTGAGCTTCTGCCGGGTGACGGAGCTGTCCCTGCGGAACGAGGCCATCACCTGCCAGCCGTTGCCCGGCATTCCCGGCATTCCCACACACGCCTCCGAGGTCCGCCGCGCGGCCGCGGGGGCCGCCGCGCGCATCGACGTAATCAAGTAAGCATCTCAGTACCCGGCGGGCACAACGCACGTCCGGCGGGCCGCCTTCCCGCGTCCGCTCCTGGCGTAACCGGCGGTGCGCGCGGCGGCCCGCGAAGCGCTTATGGACTTCGCTCCACGCGCGGAGTAAAAGTGATCAACCCCTTACGTCAGGCTCATACCCCCCAGGAGCCCCAGTGATACGACGCCTCCCGCGCGGCGGCGCCGGCGTGATCACCATCACCGCCGCGCTGCTCACCCTCACCGCCCTCCCCGCCGGCGCGTCCGTGC
>NZ_SMKB01000418.1:0-3076 GCF_004348575.1 Actinomadura sp. 7K534 | reverse complement strand
CCGCGAGCGCGGGGAAGGGCGTCGCGTGGCTGGCCGGGACGGCGGCGGTGGGGGTGGCCGCAGCGGCGGTCTTCTGGGGTGTGCGGGACTCCCCGCCGGACGCGGTGCCTCCCGTCCGCGAACCCGTGGCGCCCGCGTCGCCTGCGCCCACCCCGGCAGACACTCCGGCGGGCTCGGGGCCGGGCAGGGACCGGGTCGAGCGGCCGACCGCCCGCGCGGCCGCGCCGGGCGTCGAGGAGCAGGTCGTCCGGCTCGTCAACGCCGAGCGGGCCGGGGCCGGGTGCCCGGCGCTGCGGATCTCGCCGGCGCTGCACCGGGCGGCCGAGCGGCACTCGCGGGACATGGCGGCGCGCCGAGTCCTCGACCATCGCGGTTCCGGCGGCGACGGGCCGGGGGAGCGGATCACCGCCGCCGGGTTCCGCTGGAGCTCGTGGGCCGAGAACATCGCCCAGGGCCGGCCGACCGCGCCGTCGGTGGTGGACGGGTGGATGAACAGCTCGAAGCACCGCGCCAACATCCTCGACTGCCGCTCCACGATGGTCGGGGTCGCGGTCGTGCGCGGCGCCGGCGGTCCGTGGTGGACGCAGGTGTTCGCCACGCCCCGGTGATCAGCGGGCGGTGCCGAAGTTCTGCGTCCAGTACGGCCCGCCCGACGCCACCAGGCCCACGCCGATCTCGGCGAACCGGCAGTTCAGGATGTTCGCGCGGTGGCCGGGGCTGTTCATCCACGCCTTCATGACGCTCGCGGCTGTCGGCTGGCCCTGGGCGATGTTCTCGCCGTAGGTGGACCAGCGGTATCCGGTGGCGGTGATCCGGTCGCCCGGGTCGTCGCCGTCCGGGTTGGTGTGGTCGAAGAAGCCCCGCCGCTTCATGTCGGCCGAGTGCGCCTGGGCCGCCCGCGTCAGCAGCGGGTCCGCGCTCACGGCGCGGCATCCCTGCTTGGCGCGCTCCTTGTTCACCAGCGCGATGACCTGCGCGGCCGCGCCTCCGGATCCGCCTCCCGGCGCGGCGGGGGCCTTCGTCCGGGCGGGCGTGCTCGGCCGGGTGCGCGTCACGCGCGGAGTCGGCTTGCGGGACGTGCGCGCCTTGCGCGACGGCGACGCCTTGGTGGGCGTGGGCGTGGCGGACGTCTCGCTCGGCGACGGTGCCGCCGCGTCGGGGACGCCGGACACGGACGGTTCCGGCAGGCCGCCGTTCGCGGCCGAAGCCGTCCCGGAGTCGCCGTCGAACGCGCCGCTCGCCGTGCCGGCGATCCCGCCGAGCAGCGCCAGGCCCGCCGCGCCCGCGGCCGTCCACGCCACCACGCGACCGGATGCCCGCCGCCTCGTCCGGTGGGGCTTTCCGTGCCCGGGGTGCTGGGGGTTCCTCATGGCGCTGCCTCGTCCTCTCGTCGCGGATATGCGGACGAGAGTGCAGACCCCCGGCAAGAGAGGCGATAACCGAAATTTCGTGTTCGGTGCGGACGGCTAGGCGGTGCGCCTGGTCATGCCCTCGGCCGCCGGGTCGAGGCCCCACGTGAAGACGGTGCGCGGGTGGACGCGGATGATGTCGGCGCCGAACGGGGTGCCCGGCGTGCCGTCCCCGACCGCGGTCTCGGCCCGTCCCCTGATCTCGATGCCGCGCACGCGCCAGGGGTCGACCGAGACGAGGTCGTCCACGACGAACGCCACCTGGTCGTTGTGCTCCAGGTTGCGGTACTTGCGGGACCGAGGGAGGTTCCAGCCGCCTATGTCGATCGTGCCCGTTTCGGCGTTGTAGCGGAAACCGACCGGGTTGTTCTGCGGGTCGCCCTTGGGGCCCACGGTGGCGAGGCGGCCCAGGCGCTGCCTCGCGAGGTACTCGCGTTCGATGTCGTTGAGGTTCATGAGGCCAGGTTGGAACCTCAACCCGGCTTCAGGTCAAGTGCCCTGATGAGGGCGCGGAGGCGCGGGGACATCTCGTCCGGCAGGTCCCGCGGCTCGAACCAGCCCGCCTCCAGGATCTCCGCCGAATCGATCCGGAGGTCACCGCCGGTCACACGCGCCTCGTAGTACGCCTCGACCCGGTGCCGGAATCCGCTGGCGAGCTCGACCGGCGGCCCCGCGACCCGCACCTCCAGGGACGTCTCCTCACGGATCTCGCGCGCGACGCCGTCCTCCAGCCGCTCGCCCGCGTTGACGTATCCGCCGGGCAGCCCCCACGCGCGGTACGCGGGCCACAGCCGGTGCCGCAGCAGCAGGATCCGCCCCTCGTCGTCGTGGACGAGCCCGCCCGCGTACACCAGGAACGTCCGGTGCCAGAGCCGCGCGAGCCGCCACTGGGCGCGGCCGCCGAGCCGCTTCCAGAGCCGCGCGGCCGTCCGGTGCACCGCCGGTCCGCCGCGCCCGTGCGCACGGCGCGCCGTGCCGGACCGGAGCCTCATTGGCGGAATGCTAGCCGCCCCGGGCGGTGTGGCGCTGGCCACACCGGAGCCGGATCGGGATCGCGGGGGACGCCGCCGTTCGTCTACAGAGGAACGCATACCGGGGAGGCGAAGTGACCACGGGGACGATGGGGCGGTCCAACGCGGAGATCAACTCGCAGGACGACGCGGGGGGCGAGGCGGACACCGGCGCGGCGCGCGGGGTGCGGCGGCGGGCGCACGTGCGGCTGGTGCGCAAGGTCGCGGTCGCGGTGGCCGGTTTCGCGCTGATCGTGGCGGGGCTGGCGATGCTCGTGCTGCCGGGGCCCGGGGTCGTCGCGATCCTCGCGGGGCTGGGCCTGCTGGGCACCGAGTTCCCCACCGCCCGCCGCATCAGCGAGCGCCTCAACTCCTACATCCGCGCCGCCTGGCACCGCGTCCGCGACGGGATCAGGTCGCGGAGGGGCACGGAAAAGGGCAAAGGCCCCACTGCTTGACGTGCAGCAGCACCGCCAGGGTGAACGAGTCGGTTATCTCGCCCAGGCTCAGCATGAGGTCGATCTCCTGAGCGCCGATCAGTTCTATCCGGTCGATTCCCTCCATCGGGTGGGCCCCTAGGGGCCGTTCCACGTCCGCCTAGAAAGGCCCGGCCTCGCGGCCGGAGCCCCAGGTGTCCGAGTAGAAGTCCCCGAGGGG
>NZ_SMKB01000417.1:0-3076 GCF_004348575.1 Actinomadura sp. 7K534 | reverse complement strand
GGAGAGGAGGCTCCGGTAGTCGGGGTGGTCGGTGCGCAGGAGGGCTACGCCCACGTTGCAGGTGCCGTCGCCCATGCCGAAGATCCAGCCGTAGCCTGCCGGGGCCAGGTCCAGCCAGATCTCCAGGTGGGCGTCGTCGTGGCGGGGGCTGCGGAAGTAGCGGCGGCCCGCGATGCCGATGGGGCGGGTGGCGGACGGGCGCAGGCCCAGGGCGACGGAGAGGCGGGAGGACGCGCCGTCCGCGGCTATGACGAGGCGGGCCTCGTGGGTGCCCCTTTCGGTCTTGACGCCTGTCACGCGGCCCCTCGTCTGGAGCGGACCGGTGACTTTGGTGTCCTCCCGGAGGGTGGCGCCGGCGGCGACCGCCTGGCGGGCCAGGAGTTCGTCTAAGTCGGCGCGGGTCCGGGTGAGGCCGGGCGCGGCGGGCCAGTCGATTTCGAGGCGGCGGCCGGCGCCGATGAGGCGGATGCCCTTGTTGGGGAACCAGCCCGGGGCGTCCAGGTCGATGCCTAGCGTGCGGAGTTCCTGGACGGCGCGGGGCGTGAGGCCGTCGCCGCAGACCTTCTCGCGGGGGAACGACGCCTTCTCCAGGAGGAGGACGTCCAGGCCGGAGCGGGCCAGGTGGCAGGCGACCGCTGATCCCGCGGGTCCTGCACCGACCACGATGACGTCGCGGTCCGCGGTCACGTGTTCGGGGGTTCGGCGCTGATGTCGGCGAGGGCCGAGCGCTCGTCGCGCTGGACGGCCAGGTCGCCGATGGACACCATGCCGATCGGGCGGTCGCCGTCGACCACGGGGATGCGGCGGATCGCGTGCCGCCGCATCAGCCGGACGGCCGTGTCTGCGTCCTCACCCGGCGCCACGGTGATCAGGTTGGTGCTGCAGACGTCGGCCACGGTGGTGTCGGTCATGTCCTTCTGGAGGGCGACGGCGCGGACGACGATGTCGCGGTCGGTGACCAGGCCGCGCAGCCGTCCCTCGTGCACGACCAGGACGTCGCCGATGCCGTGCTGCCGCATGAGGTCGCCGACCTCCGCCAGGGACGTGTCCGGGGACACCGCCACCGGGACCGGCGTCATCACCTCGTTCACCTTCTGGGCCATCGTGCGAACCTCCCCTCAAGGCTCGCCTACCCGAGGCGCAACGGGATATGTCTAGGAGGGCGAGTCGGGCCCGTCCTGTTCGGCGAGGAAGCGCTCGAACTGGGCGCCGAGCTCGTCGGCGGTGGGCATGTCCCCCGATTCGGCGAGCAGGTTGTCGCGTTCGGCGGCGCCCGCGAACGCGTCGTACTGCTGCTCCAGGGCCCGGACGACCTTCTCGACCTCGTCGTTGCCGTCGACCTGCTCGGCGATGTCGGCGTCGGTGGCCGCGGCGGCCTCGCGGAGCCGCTCGACGGGCAGCGCGAGCCCGGTGGAGTCGATGACGGCCTCCAGCGCGGCGACGGCGGCGGCAGGGTAGGCGGACTGGGCGAGGTAGTGCGGGACGTGCACGGCGAGGCCGAGGGCGTCGTGGCCCGCCTCGCCGAGCCGCAGTTCGAGGAGGCCGGCGGCGCTGCCGGGGACCTGGACCTTGTCGAACCAGGAGCTCCGGGTGACCAGCTCCGGCCGCGTGGCGTGCGAGGTGATGCCGACCGGGCGGGTGTGCGGGACGCCCATCGGGATGCCGTGGAAGCCGACGACGAGCTCCACGCCCAGGCGCTTCACCAGGTGCAGGACGGCCGCGGTGAAGCCCTCCCACAGCCGGTCGGGTTCGGGCCCGGACAGCATCAGGAACGGGCTGCCGGCCTCGTCGCGCAGCAGCCGGACGACCAGCTCGGGCGCCTCGTAGGAGGCCCAGTGGTCGCGGTCGAACGTCATCGGCGGGCGGCGCGCCCGGTAGTCGATCAGTGAGTCGACGTCGAAGCGGGCGATGACGCGGTGCTCCAGCGCCTCCAGGAGGTGCTCGCGCACGAGCTGCCCGGTGGATCCGGCGTCCACGAAGCCGTCGAGGCTGTGCAGCAGCACCGGACCCGTCATTTCCGGCAGGTCGGTGTCGAGCTCGTACAGATCCTCAGGGTTAAGCAACGTATCCCCCACCTCTGATGTCGTCCGTCACAACATTAGGACATGCGGGGGCCCATCCCTTTAACGGACGTGACACCGGTCACCCGAAGACGCGGCTGGCGAGGAAGTCTTCCGGGTGGAGGGTGGTGAGATCTTCGCGTCCGACGTCGCCGCCCCTGGCGAGGAGCCGGTTGGCGTGCCGGAGGCGGGCGCGTTCGATGGCGTTGCGGACGGAGCGCGCGTTGGCGAAGCGGGGCTGCGCGCGGCGGCGGGAGAGGTAGTCGCGGAAGACCGGCTCGGTCTCGGGGGCCAGGCCGTAGCCCTCCCGGTCCATCATCAGGCGGCCGATCGCCTCCAGCTCGTCGGGCTCGTAGTCGGGGAAGTCGATGTGGTGGGCGATGCGGGAGCTCATGCCGGGATTGGACGCGAAGAAGGAGTCCATGCGGTCCTTGTAGCCGGCGAGGACGACGACCAGGTCGTCCCGCTGGTTCTCCATGACCTGGAGGAGGATCTCGATGGCCTCCTGCCCGTAGTCCCGCTCGTTCTCGGCGCGGTAGAGGTAGTACGCCTCGTCGATGAAGAGGACGCCGCCCATGGCCCTCTTCAGGACCTCCTTGGTCTTGGGTGCGGTGTGGCCGACGTACTGGCCGACGAGGTCGTCGCGGGTGACGGAGACCAGGTGGCCGCGGCGTACGTAGCCGAGGCGGTGCAGGAGTTCGGCGAGCCGCAGCGCGACGGACGTCTTGCCCGTCCCGGGCCCGCCGGTGAAGCACATGTGCAGGTTGGGGCGTCCCGAGTCGATGCCGAAGCGGGCCCGGACGCGGTCGACCAGCAGCAGCGCGGCGATCTCCCGGATGCGGGTCTTGACCGGCGCGAGGCCGACGAGCTCGCGGTCCAGGGCGTCCAGGACGCCGTCGACCTGCGAGTCGGCGCGTTCCCGGGCGAGGTCGACGCGGGCCGCGGGCGGGAGCGGCTCGGCTCCGGGAGTGTGCGGCTCGGCTCCGGGGGCGAACGGCTCCCCGGCGGCGGGAGGC
>NZ_SMKB01000416.1:0-3103 GCF_004348575.1 Actinomadura sp. 7K534 | reverse complement strand
CTGCCGTGTCGTCACGGCGGCCTGGTCGGCGAGAGTCATCGTCACTGCGCTGTTCGTCCTGTCTCGCCCTGCTTGGTATCAGAAGGACTCGTTCGTCCCTTGTGTCACAGCAGTCTGACAGAGAGGGCTGGGCTCTTCGAAGTCGAGGTCGTTGACGCCCGTGGCGGAGGGGCACCCATCACCATGTTCACTGAGGGCAGTTGTAGCGCGCTTGTCGTCCCGTTACGTAGATCTGGACGAGGGCAGGGGGAGGCCCAACGGGTGCGAGGTGCGTGGTGTTGATCCTTTGCGTTTGGAAAGTGGTTGTACTGTCGCGGCTTTTGGGGCTTGTGGGGATGGGTGGATTGCGCAGTCGGTAGACACGCTGGTGAGCGTGTGGCGAGAAGTGCTTGTAGGGGTGGGGCGTCCATCTGCCCAATGGCCCGGCGCGAGAGTAGTGAGGCTTGTGTGGACCACGGATGTTTACCAGGTCCGTCTATCATTGTGAGGATGCTGGGCAATGCACGGATCGAAGCGCGCATACCTACTCAGGATCTGACCCGAGCTCGCCGCTGGTACGCCGAGAAGCTCGGACTCGAACCGGTCGAGGAGCGCGAGGGCGGCCTGCGGTATGAGGGTGCGACGGGAGTGTTCTGCCTGTTCGCCTCGGCTGGTGCGGCCGACGGCTCGTTCACCCAGATGAGCTTCTACGTCGATGACATCGAGGCGGCGGTGGCCGGCTTGCGTGACCGCGGCGTGGTGTTCGAGGACTACGGCGGCAGCGTGAACGGGATCATGGACATCGAGGGCAATTACCCGAGCAAGGGGCGTGGTGAGCGGGCTGCCTGGTTCCGCGACAGCGAAGGCAACCTGCTGGGCATCGGGGAGGTAGTGCCGTAGCGCGGTCACTTGACGTTGCCTGGCGATCGGTTACGGCGGTCCGTTGAGAAACCGTCTGATCAGACTCGGTGAACGACCGGGATCACGCCTCTGGCGACGGACGCCCGTTTGAACCGGCCGTGTCGTATGGGGCGCGTCGCTGTTCTGGAGGAGCCACGGCATTGGGGCGTGACCCGTGGTCGAGCATCGCTGCGGTTATCGCCGTCGCGGATGTGCGTGTGTTGCTCGGGAACCCGTGGTTCGTCAGCGCCTTCCGGACGGGTCTGTTCTGGCGTTACGGCTGCTGCTCGGACGTCGTGAGTAGGGCTCGGTGATCAAGAAGGCTTAGCATCGGCTGTTTGTGCCATAACCGCCGCGCGAAAAGGGTCCCCCATGTTCCTGAGAACCTGCCTTCCGGTCGTCGCTGTTGTGCTGGGCCTCGCCGGTTGCACGGGGGAGGGCCAGGAGGCTGCGTCCTCAGCGGAGCCTGCGTCCCCGGCTAGGGCGGATGGGTGTATTACCGACGACAGCAATCAGAGCATTCCCAGTACCGCGCCACGGCAGGTGTATTGGAAGCGCTTCAAGGGCGTCGCACTGCCGTTCTCGCCTGTGGTCGGGCCACTGGACGTCAAGGGCGACATCGCGCGCTGCTACCAGCACACGCCGCGCGGGGCTCTGTTCGCCGCGGTGCAGATCAGCGTGCGGCTCGACCGGTCGGCGGGGTGGCAGAAGATCATGGAGCGGCAGGTCGTGGAGGGGGAGGGCAAAGCGGCCTACGCGCGGGTGCGTGCCGCCGGGCAGGTTGTGCCGGCCGCGAAGGCGGCGCAGATCGCGGGCTTCCGGATCGTCTCCTACACGCCGGAGAGTGCGGTGGTCGGAACGGTGTCGCGGGACCCGGCGCGCGGTGGCCGCACGGCCAGGACCTTGACCGTGAAGTGGGAAGGAGATTGGAAGCTCGCGCCGACCGGGGAGGGATCCACAGGCTCGGCACCTGAGCGTGTCGACTCGCTGTCCGGGTTCGTCTTCTGGGGTGGCTTCTGAAACCGCGGGGAGCCACTGCGGGGGCCTGCCCCCGGCGTGGACGCCTGGCATCAGGAAGGCGCGCGGATCGTTCTCAACGGGGGCGGTTGCTGGGGATCAGGTTGTTCAGGACGGGTTTGCCGAGGTTCAGGGCCGGTTGGCGGAGCATGGCGTTCAGGAGGGTGGCGGCGGAGGTGTACCAGGCGCAGATGGCCGCCAGGACGCCGATGTAGCCGCCTATCTGGACGGTCGTCTCCGTGGTGGTGAGGTTGCCGATGAAGAGGATGATCAGGGTGGCCTCCAGGCTGACGAAGATGGCGAGGACGGCCTGGTTGATCTGGGTGCTCAGCAGCAGCAGGTAGGCGGTCAGGATCGCGAACGCGAGCATGATCCAGCCGAGGTCGTTGGCCTGGTCGGCTGGGTCGGTGGCGCCGGCGAGGAGGACGACGTAGAGGCCGAGGCCCAGCCAGAAGGCGCCGTAGGAGGAGAACGCCGTGGCCCAGAAGACGTCGCGGTTGCGGAACTCCCACATGCCCGCCAGGAGCTGGACGAGGCCGCCGGACGCCAGGGCGTAGCCGAGCCAGGCGTCGGTGCCGTCGGTCCAGTCGGCGTTCTTGGCGGAGAACAGGAACAGCGTCACGGCCAGGGCTGCCAGGCCCAGCGGGACGGGGTCCGCGACGGTGGGCTGCGTCCGGGATTCTTGCTCTACCTGGGACATGGTGCCTCCTGGGTGTGGCAATTCCCCGGTAATCCTGCCCGCGTTAATGGGGTGTTTCCCGCTGTCGGGCTAGTTTTGAACGGAATTGACGGAGTGCGGGAGCGTGATCCGGACGGTCGTCCCCCGGGACGGCGCCGAGAGCAGTTCGGCGCGGCCGCCGTGAGCTGCGGCGATGGCGGCGACGATCGGTAGGCCGAGGCCGGTGCCGCTGGTGCCGTGCTCGGCGCGGTGGAAGCGTTCGAAGGCGCGGGCGGCGTCGGCGGCCGGCATTCCGGGGCCTTCGTCGGTCACTTCGATGATGCCGGGAGCCAGGTGAATCGTCGCCGGTGTTCCAGCGGGCGTGTGGGTGCGAATATTGGCCAGAAGATTTGCGAAAACCTGGCGTATTCGTGATTCGTCCACCGTGGCGAGCAGGGTGTCCGGGGCGTGGAGGGTGAGCGGGCGGTCCGGGTCGGCGGCGGTGGCGTCGGCGATGGCGTCGCGGGCTAGGGCGACCAGGTCGGTGGG
>NZ_SMKB01000415.1:0-3144 GCF_004348575.1 Actinomadura sp. 7K534 | reverse complement strand
GGTGAGGGGCTCGGCCCTCGGCGCGAGCCCCCCACCGGAATCTGTGCCGTTCCCCGGGCCGGCCCCCGGGGGCGGGTGGGGCTAGTTCCGCTCGGTCCGTCCGCGGAGATAGCGGCGGGACCGGCGGTACCCGACGAGTTCGCCGTCCGCGTCGACCTCGGTCTCGTAGACCGCGAGGACGTCGGCGGAGTCGGGGATGCGGCGGGTCTCCACCACCTCCACCATGACGCGCCAGTTGTCCTCGTCGGTGCGCTCCAGCCCCACCACGCTCTCGATGCTGCGGCCGGTCATCGCGGTGACGTGCTCGGCCGCGCGTTTGGCGGCCTCGGACGCGGACATCATGGCGGCCTCCTAGCCGCCGCCGGCGAGGCGGGCCTGCTCGCGCGCGCGGCCCTCGTTGAGCCGCTGGATCAGCTCCTCCTCGCGTTCGGCGGCCTCCTCTTCGGTGATCTCCCCCGCGGCGACCTCGTCGGCGACCTGCTGCATCTCCGCGGCGATGCGGCCCGGGTCGTACAGCCGCGCCTCGGCCTGCTCGGTCAGGGTCTCGGCCAGCCACATCACGCCCCGCACGGGTGCGAGCGGCAGCGTCACCAGCCCGGTGAACAGTCCCATCGTCATTCCTCCGGGACGAAGTCGTAGGGCGGAAGCGGGCCGATCAGCCGGACCTTGACGCGCTCGCCGTGGTCGGTGGCGAGCTTGTCGACGGCCTTCTCGAACTCGGCGCGCTTGTCGGCGCGGACCAGGAACGAGGCGTCCAGGACGTCCTCCTCGCGGGCGGGCGTCTTGGTGACCGCCGCCTCGGCCGCGGGGGCGGCGCCGTCCAGCAGCGTCTGGCCGTCGGCCTCGCGCATCCGCTCCATCGTCTGGGCGATCAGCTCGCCGAGCCGGATGCGGTCGTAGTAGACGGCGTCGGCGGCGTCGGGCGGGACCTCCCGCAGGCGCTGCGACAGCTCGGCGATCTCCGGGTCGCCCGTCATGATCTCGCGCAGGACCGCGTCCTGGACGTAGGTGGCCTTCACCCGCAGCTCGACCATGCCGTCGAGCTGCTCCAGGACCTGCCCGAACCGGTCGGAGTTGCCGGCGAGCAGCTCCTTCTCCACGGCGGCGCGGTCGGCCAGCGCCGCGCCGAACCGGAACGGCAGCACGACGGTGCCGGCGTCGACCAGGGCGTTCAGGACGCGCTGGTGGGCGACCAGGTCGGCGCGTTCGCCGAGGGCGCGGCCCTGCGGCAGGTCGCTGACGATCGCGGCGCACACGCCGCCGTCCTCGACCAGCGTCACCGGCTTGTCGTCCAGGCCGAGCACGTCGCCGGGCAGGGCGGCGCCCGAGCGGGTCACGCCGTAGATGTACTGCGGTGCCCGCTCGTCCTGGGGGGCGTCCCCGGAGGTGCTGCCGCCGGGGGACTGCGGCGTGGTCATGACTCTTCGTCCTCCTTCTTGCGGGACGAGCGGCGGCGGGCGGACTGCTTCTCGTCGTCGGAGTCCTCGTCGCCGCCGAAGGTCTCCTTGAGGCGTTCCTGCGCGCCCTCGAGGGCGCCGCGGGTCTTCTTCTTCGCGCCGGACTCCTGCATCCCGCCGACGAACTCCGGCAGCCCCTGCGAGGTGCCGTCGTGGGCGATGTCGAGGCGGTTCACGGCCTCGGCGAAGCGCAGGTAGGTGTCCACGCTGGCGACGACGATCCGCACGTCGACGGTGAGGATCTCGATTCCGACCAGAGACACCCGGGCGTACAGGTCGATGACCAGTCCCTTTTCCAGGATCAGGTCGACCACGTCGGCGAGGCCGCTGCCGGAGCCGCCGCGCTGGACTGTGTTGGTGCCCGAGGTCTGCTGGGCGATCGGCCCAGTCATGTCATATCTCCCTGTGTGTGGGGGCTAGGTGGTCTTCGAGGTTTTCCGTTCCGTGCACGCCACCTCTTTACCCCCACTTATCTGCCTAAACAGGTCACCGTGATTCGGTCACCCGCCGGTCAAAAGCGCACGTCCCCGGGGGGACGGCCGAAGAAGCCGTCCCCCCGGGGACGTGCGCGGACCCGCCGCCGGGGCGGGTCGGAACTCGCGGGTCATCGCGGGTCGCGGTGCCCGCGGAAGGGTGCGGGGATCAGCGGCGCTTGCGGGCCGTCACCCGGCCGACGACCACGCCGGCGGCCGCGGCCCCCGCCACCGGCACCGCGCGCAGCAGCCGGCCCAGCGTCATCAGCTTGGCCAGCCCCGCCGCACGGCCCGGCAGCGCCTTCACCTGGCCGCCGACCTGCGCGGCGCCCTTGCCGACGCCCTGCGCCGTGCCCTTCGCGGCGCCCTTGGCGCCCTCCGCGGTGCCCTTGGCGCCCTTGGCCGCACCTGCCTTGGCACCACTGGCGCCCTTCTTGGCGGTGCTACCTGCGCCCTTGGCGGTGCTACCTGCGCCCTTGGCGGTGCTACCTGCGCCCTTGGCGGTGCCGCCCGCGGTCTTGGCCGCGCCTCCGGCGGCCTTGCGCGCGGTGCCCGCGCCCGCCTTGCCGGACTTGCCGGCCTTGGCCGCGCTCCCGTTGGCCTTGGCGGGCCCGTCCCCGGTCTCCGAGGGGGTATCCATCGTCATTCCTTCCATCGGGGGGCATGCCGCCCGGCGCACCGCCCCGCGCCGTACCGGCCGGGGGCCGCGAAGCCGGGCCACTACAGCGCTACCCCCACTGACACGCGCAAACATCCGCCCCCGCCGCCGGAGGCGGCACCGGACGGGCGCGCCGAGGCCGACGGGAGCGCCGCACGCCACCGGCCAGGTTGATCGCCGGGCGCGGGCGGGGCAGGCTGTGAGACCGGCCACCGGGCCGGGCCCATGGGGAGGCCCGGCCGAATCCGCGTCCCGGGAGGGAGGGGCACCGATGGACCGCCGCCTCCCCCGTGCCCGCACCGTCCTCATCGCCGCCGCACTGGCCGCCGTCCTGCTCGCCGCGGTCGCCGCCGTCGCGCTGCGCACCTCCTCCGCCCCGCCCGGCGCGGCGCCGCCCGCCCGGGTCCTGTCCGCCTACGAGACCGCCGCCCCCGGCAACACCATCGACCGCGACTGCGGCTACAGCACCGCGCTGCCCGGCTCGCCCGGCCGCGCCCTCTGGCTGTTCTGCGACACCGTCTGGAAGGGCGCGCGGCCCGGCCTGTGGCTCGGCACC
>NZ_SMKB01000414.1:0-3175 GCF_004348575.1 Actinomadura sp. 7K534 | reverse complement strand
CCCATAACCACCCCCGCGCCGCCGCCCCGCACAAATCCGCGCAAGTGCTCCACGCGGTGCTCCCCGGTCGCGTGCGCATTCGTTCCAGGGCAGCCCGAGGCCCGCGACCGGGACAGATCCCGGCTGCGGTTAGGACAGCCAGGTTTCGATTTCCTGGTGGAGGCGGGTCTTGGTCTCGGTGGGGGCGAAAGAGGCGTCGACGCCGGCGTGGGCCAGGTCGGCCAGGGTCGGGTCGTCGTAGCCAAAGGTGTCTCGTACGCGGCTGTACTCGGTGGCAAGGGGGGTGTTGATCAGCGCTGGGATATCGGTATTGAGGGTCACGGCTAGGCCCGCCTCCCGGAGGCGGGGAAGGGGGTGGTCGTCCAGGGAGGCGGCGAAGCCGAGGGCGACGTTCGAGGACGGGCAGACCTCAAGCGGGACCCCGCGTTCGCGGACTTCGGCCACGAGGTCCGGGTCGTCCAGGACGCGGATGCCGTGGCCGAGCCGTTCGGTGCGGCCGGGGCCGAGCGCCTGCCGGATGCTGGCGGGTCCTTCGCCCTCGCCCGCGTGGTGGACGACGTGCAGGCCCGCGTCCCGCGCGGCGGCGAACACGTCATTGAACGGGTCGCCAGGGTGGGCCTCGTCGCCGGCCAAGCCGACCGCGACCACGCCGTCATGGCGGCGCGCGAGATCGAGCGTCCGCCAGGCGCGTTCCACGGACCGGCGGCGGGAGTGGTCGAGGATGAGTCGGCACTCGACGCCGAATGCCTCCTGCCCGGCCTCCAGACCCTCCAGGACGGCCGCGAGCGGCATGCCGAGGTCACCGAGGCGCTCACCGTGGCCGGCCGCCGTGAAGGAGACCTCGGCGTAGCGAGTGCCCTGCCCGGCCTCGTCCTCGCAGAACTCGTAGGCGACCCTCCGGAAGTCGGCGGGACGGCGCAGGCAAGCGCGGACGAGGTCGTTCTGCGCGAAGAACTCGGCGAAGCTCCCGAAGCGCACGCCGTCCTCAGGAACCTTGACCCCGTTGGCAGCGCCGATCTCGCGCAGCGTGCCCCACCGCACCGTGCTCTCGAGATGAACGTGCAGATGGACTTTGGGGAGGCTTATCAAGTCACGCACGCCCGCACGCTACGACCCCACCACCCCACGCCACCAGCCATTATTCACGCCCCAGGCGAGCATCATGCGCAACCTGAAAGTGGCCGGCCACCACCGCCCACCTGCGACCTGCGGGCACGCGCCGGAGGCAGTACTTCGGTGCATTGGGATTGGTCTCGTTGATGACTGCGTGAGGCCGCGATGGGGGGATCGCGGCCTCGGGTTGGGGTTTGGTCAGGGGTGGCAGGTTGGGTTGGTCGGGGGGAGGGTGCCGGTGGTCAGGTAGGTGTTGACCTTGGTGTCCACGCAGGCGTTGCCGTATTCGCCGTAGATGCCGTGGGCGGTGGTGTTGCGCAGGGTGAGCAGGCGGGACCCGGTCAATGCCCGGTGCATGGCCTTGCTGCCCTCGTAGGTGGTCGCGGTGTCGCCGGTGGCGGACACGATCAGAGCGGGGGTGGGGTTGGCGATGTGCGTGGGGCGCTCCCGCGGGAGGTTGGGCCAGAAGGCGCACGGCCAGATGTTGTTCTTGAGAGGGCCGAAGAGGGGGTGGCGGGCCCGGCTGCGCTGGACGTCGTTCCAGTAGGTGTCGGGGTCGCGCGGTGCGGCGCGGTCGCCGCAGGCGATCGCGGCGGTCGGGCTGGCGAGGGGAGAGCCAGCGCTTGTCAGGACGAACCTGAGGAGTCCGTCGAGTTCGGGGCCGGGCTCGGCTGGGCGGCGGTGCGCGGCCTCGTTCAAGGTCTGGACGATGGAGGCGAACCCCGCGCGAGCGGCGGGGCGGTCGTCGCCGGGGCCGAGGGAGAGGAGGTAGGGGACCGTTTGGTCGTCCACCTCGTAGGGGCCGACGCGGAGCGGGTGGTTCTCCGCGGCGGTGACGATCGCGTTCACGGTGGCGAGCACCCGGGTGGGGGTGGCGCCGAAGCCGTAGGTGCCATGACGTCCAGCGGCCCAGGTCGCCCAGCCGCGCAGGGCGCGTTCCGCCTCGTCCTCGGTGCCCTGCAAGGCCCGGGGTCCCCATTTGTTCGGGTCGCCTGCGCTGTCCAGGACGACGCGGTCGGTGCGGCCGGGGAACATCTGGGTGTAGACCGCGCCCAGGTAGGCGCCGTAGGAGTAGCCGAGGAAAGAGATGCGGCGCTCGCCGAGGACGCGGCGCACCAGGTCGATGTCGCGGGCCGTGTCGCGCGTGTTGGCGTACGGGAGCACGTCGGCGTGGCGCCGTGCGCAGCGTTCGGCCAGGTCGCGCTGCACCGCCGCCTGGTGGTCGAACCGGGTGCGGGTCGGGCCGGCCGAGCGGAGGAACATGCCGCTGGGCCAGCCGCAGTCGAGCGGTGTGCTGCGTCCGACGAAGCGCGGATCCAGGCCGACGAGGTCGTAGCGGGTGGCGACGTCCTTCATGGCCGCGCGCACCTGCAGGGGCATGCCCAGCGTGGGCTCGCCGGGGCCGCCGTTGTTGAGGACCATGGTGCCGATGCGGTGGGCGCGGTCGGTGGCCGGCAGCCGGGACAGCGCGAGCTTGATGGTGCGGCCGCCCGGCCTGGAGTGGTCGAGCGGGACGGTGAGCTCCGCGCACCGTGCGCCCGCCCGGTCGAGATCTTGGCCGACGCTGTCGTCGGGACCTTGGGCGCAGGGCTTCCAGTTCAGCCTCTGCGGCGGGACGCCGTCGGCTTTCGCGAGGGGCGCGACGGCGGCGGACAGAGCGAGCAGGGCCACGACCGGGGTCAGGCGTCCGCAGGTTCTCGCAGTCATCGATTTCATAAGCGAGGACGCTAATTCGGCCGGACATCCATCACGATACGGCTGGGGGCACGCGGCCTGGTACAGCCTGCTGTAGTGCCCGACCGAGACCCGATAGCGGACAATCATCTCCATGCCGGCGCACCGGGAGGTGCACATGCGTAATCGGGCTTTCGGCGGCTCCCCTCATCTGCCGAACACCCTCGCCACAGCAGTCGTGCTGCCGGCGGGCGGGGGCTCGGCGTGCCGCTCGGGCCGCCGCTGTCGTGGGGTGATTCGGGTGGGTGATCGGGCCTACGGCGGCTTGCTTTTGCCGGGGGTCCTTGTCGCGGCGCTGGTGCTTTCGGGGCTGCGCGTGCGGGTGGGG
>NZ_SMKB01000413.1:0-3216 GCF_004348575.1 Actinomadura sp. 7K534 | reverse complement strand
CCTCCCGCCCGAGCGGGTCGACGAGGTCGCCATCGCCGCCACCACCCAGACCGGCGACCAGGGCCTGACCATCGGGCGGTCCGCCGCCGTGCTGGCCGGGCTGCCGAAGAGCGTCCCCGGCTACGCCATCGACCGGATGTGCGCGGGCGCGATGACCGCCGTCACCACGTCCGGCGCGGGCATCTCGTTCGGCTCCTACGACGTCGTCATCGCGGGCGGCGTCGAGCACATGGGGCGGCACCCGATGGGCGAGGGCGTCGACCCGAACCCGCGGTTCCTCGCCGACCGGCTCGTCGACCCGTCCGCCCTGGTCATGGGCTCGACGGCCGAGAACCTGCACGACCGGTTCCCGGGCATCACCAAGGAGCGCGCGGACGCCTACGCCGTCCGCAGCCAGCAGAAGGTCGCCGCGGCCTACGCCGCCGGGAAGATCCAGCCGGACCTCGCGCCGACCGCGATCCGCTCGGCCGAGAAGGGCTGGGGGCTCGCGACCGAGGACGAGCCGCCGCGCCCGGGGACGACGCTGGAGAGCCTGGCCGCGCTGAAGACCCCGTTCCGCGTGCACGGCAACGTGACCGCGGGCAACGCCGCGGGCCTCAACGACGGCGCCACCGCCTGCCTGCTGGCCGCCGAGGACGTGGCCCGCGAGATCGGCCTCACCCCGCGGATGCGGCTCGTCGACTTCGCGTTCGCCGGGGTCGAGCCGGAGGTCATGGGCGTCGGGCCCGTCCCCGCCACCGAGAGGCTCCTCGCCCGCAACGCGCTGACGATGGACGACATCGGCCTCATCGAGATCAACGAGGCGTTCGCCGTGCAGGTGCTGGCGTTCCTGGAGCACTTCAAGATCGACGATGACGACGCGCGGGTGAACCCGTGGGGCGGCGCGATCGCCCTCGGCCACCCGCTCGCCTCGTCCGGCGTCCGGCTGATGAACCAGCTCTCGCGCCTGTTCGAGGAGCGCACGGACGTCCGGTACGGACTGACCACGATGTGCGTGGGCATGGGCATGGGCGGGACGGTCCTCTGGGAGAACGCGAACTGGGAGGGGACCGAATGAGCGACGCAGTCGACCGGGGGGCCGGGGGGACCGCCCCCAGGGAGGGAACAGTGAGCAGCCTCGCGGAACTCTTCGGCGACGAGGTCGTCACGCGCGCCTACGTCCGGGACGTGACCCTCCCGTACGGCGCGGGCACCCTCGCCCTCATCACGCTCGACAACGGCCACGACCACACGAAGCCGAACACGTTCGGCCCCGGCGGGCTCGCGGACCTGAACGCGGCCATCGACTCGATCGCCACGCGCGGCGACATCGCGGCCGTCGGCGTCACCGGCAAGCCGTTCATCTTCGCCGTCGGCGCCGACCTCAACGGCGTCCCGCTCATCCGGACGCGGGAGGACGCGCAAGCGATCGCCAAGCTGGGGCACGACGTGTTCCGGCGGCTCGGCGAGCTGGACGTCCCGTCGTTCGCCTACTACAACGGCGCGGCGATGGGCGGCGGCGTCGAGATCGGCCTGCACTGCACCTACCGGACGATCTCGTCCGGCGTCCCGGCGTTCGCGCTGCCCGAGACCTTCCTCGGGCTCGTGCCCGGCTGGGGCGGGACGTACCTGCTGCCGAACCTGATCGGCGCGGAGAAGGCGATCAAGGTCGTCATCGACAACCCGCTCGCGCAGAACCGCACGCTGAAGGGCCCGCAGGCGTACGAGCTGGGCATCGCCGACGCGATCTTCGACTCGGCCGACTTCCTGGAGGAGTCGCTGGCCTGGACGGCCCGCGTCCTGAACGGCGACATCACCATCCGGCGGCCCGAGGTCGACCGGGGCAAGGCGTGGGACGACGCGGTCGCGGCGGCCCGCTGGAACGTGGACGGCAAGCTCCACGGCGCTGCCCCCTCCTACCCACGCGCGCTCGACCTGATCGCCGCGGCGAAGGACCGCGACCGCGACGAGGGCTTCGCCGCCGAGGACGAGGCGCTGGCCGACCTCATCATGAGCGACGAGCTGCGCGCCGGCCTGTACGCGTTCGACCTCACCCAGAAGCGCGCCAAGAAGCCCGCCGGGGCGCCCGACAAGGCACTCGCCCGCCCGGTCACCAAGGTCGGCGTCGTCGGCGCGGGCCTGATGGCCTCGCAGCTCGCGCTGCTGTTCGCGCGGCGCCTGGAGGTGCCGGTCGTGCTGACCGACCTCGACCAGGAGCGCCTCGACAAGGGCGTCGGCCACGCGCACGGCGAGATCGACAAGCTGCTCGGCAAGGGCCGCGTCTCCCCCGACAAGGCCAACCGGCTCAAGTCGCTCATCACCGGCTCGCTCGGCAAGGAGGCGTTCGCCGACGCCGACTTCGTCATCGAGGCCGTCTTCGAGGAGATGTCGGTCAAGAAGAAGGTGTTCGCCGAGGTCGAGGAGCACGTCTCCGCCGAGTGCGTCCTCGCGACCAACACCTCGTCGCTGTCGGTGAGCGACATGGCGTCGGGGTTGCGGCACCCCGAGCGCGTGGTCGGCTTCCACTTCTTCAACCCCGTCGCGGTGCTGCCGCTGCTGGAGATCGTCCGGGGCGACCGGACCGACGACGCGACACTGGCGACCGCGTTCGCGACCGGCGCGCGGCTGAAGAAGTCGTGCGTGCTGGTCGAGGACGCGCCGGCGTTCGTCGTCAACCGCGTGCTGCTGCGGCTGCTCGCCGAGATCGTCCGGACGGTGGACGAGGGCACCCCGATCGAGGTCGCCGAGCGCTCCGTCGCGCCGCTGGGCCTGCCGATGCCGCCGTTCGTGCTGATGGGCCTGGTCGGGCCGGCGATCGCGCTGCACGTCAACGAGACCCTGCACGAGGCGTTCCCGGACCGGTTCCCGCTGTCGGACAACCTGGCGAAGCTGGTCGCGTCCGGCAAGACCGGCGTGTACCTGCCCGACTTCACCCTCGACCCCGAGGCCGTGGAGATCTTCGGCGGCGGTACGAGCCCGTCCACCGAGGAGCAGGTCCGCGGCCGGGCGCTCGACGCGCTCGCCGACGAGATCCGCATCATGCTGGACGAGGGCGTCGTCGCCGCCCCGCAGGACATCGACCTCTGCATGATCCTCGGCGCCGGATGGCCGTTCCACCTCGGCGGCGTCACGCCCTACCTCGACCGGTCGGGCGTCGCCGAGCGGGTCACCGGCCGCCGGTTCCTGGAGCCGGGAGCGGCCTCGCTGCCCGCCTGACCCCGCCCGCCTGACCTCGCC
>NZ_SMKB01000412.1:0-3262 GCF_004348575.1 Actinomadura sp. 7K534 | reverse complement strand
GCCCGGTGGGCTGCGGGTGCGGGCGGTGCGGCTCAGTGGGGCGCACCGGGTGCTGGCCGAGCGCGCCGGCGTGCTCGGGCACAGCGCGTTCCTGGTGACGCGGAACGGGGCGCTCGTCGGGCGCGGCTACTACTCGTCCGTGGAGGGCCTGGCGGAGGTGGTCGACCTGGCCGAGCTGCGCAGCCGGTGACCGCCTCCGGGTTGCGCCGGACGACCCGGCCCGTGTAGTCGGTTGTCCGTGAACGAAGAACGCTCGCGGAGCTGGGAAGTCGTCGTCGTCGGGTCGGTCAACGCGGATCTGGTGGTCGGCGTCGAGCGGAGACCCGCGCCGGGGGAGACCGTGCTCGGCTCCGACCTCGCCACCCTGCCCGGCGGCAAGGGCGCCAACCAGGCCGTGGCGGCGGCCCGGCTCGGCGGGCGGGTCGGCATCGTCGGGCGGATCGGCGACGACGGGCACGGCGAGCTGCTGCGCGGCGCCCTCGCCGCCGACGGCGTGGACCTCGCCCACCTCACGGTCACCGAGGGCGCCCCGAGCGGCGTCGCGCTGATCACGATCGGGCCGGACGGCGACAACAGCATCATCGTCTCGCCCGGCGCCAACGCCCGGCTCGCGCCGGAGGACATCGCCGCGGCCGGCGACATGATCGGCCGGGCGTCCGTCGTGTCGTTCCAGCTGGAGGTGCCGCTGCCCGCCGTCGAGGCCGCCGCCCGCGCCGCCGCGGAGGCCGGCGCGCGGGTCGTCCTCAACCTGTCGCCGCCCGCGCCCGTCCCGGACGAGCTGCTCGGCCGCTGCGACCCCCTCGTGGTCAACGAGCACGAGGCCGCGTACCTGCTGGGCGGCGCGCGGGAGAGCGCGGCGGAGACAGCGGCGGCACTGGTCCGGTCCGGGGCCCGGTCGGTCGTCGTCACGCTCGGCGCGGAGGGGGTCGTGGTCGCCGACGGCGAGGGGACCGCGGCCGTCCCGTCGCCGAAGGCGGAGGCCGTCGACACGACCGGTGCCGGCGACGCGTTCACCGCCGCGCTCTGCCTGCGGCTCGCCCGCGGCGACTCGCTGCGGGACGCCGCCCGCTACGCGACCCGCGCCGGCGCCGCCGCCGTCCGCAAGAAGGGCGCGCAGAGCTCCTACCCGACGCCGGACGAACTGCCCGATCCGCCCGATCGGTGACCCGCCCGGGAACGCGCCGCGGTGACAGTGGTGTGACCCGCCCCCCGCCTCACGTGCGGAAACGGCCGGGTCACGGCGTTGTCGCCCTGGTCGTCCGAATACGGGAAAAGTCGTCCGATATTTTTCTTTCATGCGACTCGGCGTGCTGGACGTGGGCTCGAACACCGTGCACCTGCTGGTGGTGGACGCCCACCAGGGGGCGCGGCCCCTCCCCGCGTACTCCCACAAGGCGGACCTGCGGCTCGCCGACCACCTGGACGGCGCGGACCGCCTGACCGCGGAGGGCGAGGCGCTGCTGCGCGACTTCGTCGACGAGGCGCTGCGGGTCGCCGAGGACAAGGGCGTCGAGGACCTCCTCGCGTTCGCCACCTCCGCGGTGCGCGACGCCGCCAACGGCGAGGAGGTCCTCGCCCGGATCCGCGCCGACAAGGGGATCGACATCAGGTCGCTGTCCGGCGAGGAGGAGGCGCGGCTGACGTTCCTCGCCGCGCGCCGCTGGTTCGGCTGGTCGTCGGGGCGGCTGCTCGTGGTGGACATCGGCGGCGGCTCGCTGGAGGTCGCGTCGGGGATCGACGAGGACCCGGACGTGGCGTTCTCGCTGCCGCTCGGCGCGGGCCGGCTCACCCGCACCCGCTTCTCCGCGGACCCGCCGCACCCGGACGAGGTCCGCGAACTGCGCCGGCACGTCCGGACCGAGATCGCCCGCCGGGTCGGCGACGTCGCCAGGTACGGGGCGGCCGACCACGCGGTCGCCACGTCCAAGACCTTCAAGCAGCTCGCCCGGATCGGCGGCGCCGCCCCCACGGCCGAAGGGCCCCTCCAGCGGCGCGTGCTGGCCTGCACCGATCTGACCGAGTGGGCCGAGAAGCTCGCGCCGATGCCGTCCGCCGAGCGCGCCGGGCTGCCGGGCGTCTCCGACCGGCGCGCCCAGCAGCTGCTCGCCGGCGCGATCGTCGCCGACGCCGCGATGGACCTGTTCGGGCTCGGCGAGCTGGAGGTCTGCCCGTGGGCGCTGCGCGAGGGCGTGATCCTGCGCCGCCTCGACATGATCACCGTCTGACCCGCCGGACCGCGCGGCTCCGGAGCGCTGCTACCAGCTGGGATGCCCGAACGTGCGGCCCTCCGGAGTGAGGACCCGGTCGCCGGTGCCGTCCAGCCGGACGGCGTGCAGCACCGGCTCGGCGACGGACCCGCGCGCGTAGCAGATCCAGTTCCCGTCGGCGGACCACGCCGGGTCCATGTCGTCGCGCCCGCCGGTGGTCACGGCGCGCGCCCCGGACCCGTCGGCGTTCATCACCCAGATCGAGCTGTGCTCCGGTGAGCCCCGGGTGAAGGCGATCTTCGACCCGTCGGGCGACCATTCGGGGTCCACCGAGCGCACGTCGTCCTCGGTGAGCCTCGTCCACTCCGACTCCGGGCGCTCCGGGTCGAGGGTGTAGATCTGCTCGGTGCCGTCCCGCTTGCTCCAGAACACGAGCCTCCGCGTGGACGACCACATCGGGTCGTCCTTGGCCGAGTCGTCGTCGGTGAGCTGCGTGGCATTCTCCCCGTCCAGGGTGACGGTGAAGATCTGCCGGGTGCCGCCGTCCCGGCCCATGTAGGCCAGCCGGGTGCCGTCCGGCGACCAGGTCACCCGCCCGCCCGCGATGTCGGTGACCTTCCGCGCGCCGCTCCCGTCGGCGTTCATCACCCACGCCTCGCTCTTGCCGCCGCCCGTCCGGGTGAACGCGATGCGCGCGCCGTCCGGCGACGGCTCGGGCAGCATCTCGCACCGGCCGCCGCCGATGAGCGTGGTGGCGGACGCCTCGCCCGGCTTGTAGCGGCCGATGTCGGCGTGGCACGACTCCGGCCAGCCCGGCCGGGTGTCCATCCGCACGAGCAGCGGCTCGGACGGGAACGCGGCCGGCCCGGCCTGCCGCTCCGGCTCGCCGTCCGGCCGGGTGAAGTAGTAGAGGCCCCCGGCCACCGCGCCCGCGACGAGCACCCCCACGAGCGTCGCGGCGGTGAGCACGGTGCGCCGGGACGGCCCGTCCCGCCCGGCCCGCCGGCCGGTCGCCGGGGGGAGGACGGGCGGGGGCACGGCGAACTGCCGCTCGG
>NZ_SMKB01000411.1:0-3279 GCF_004348575.1 Actinomadura sp. 7K534 | reverse complement strand
AGTGCCACGGCTTCGGCGGTGTGCTTGAGCCCCGCTACATTGTCGGCGCGGAATCACTTGACCAGTGAGCTATTACGCACTCTTTCAAGGATGGCTGCTTCTAAGCCAACCTCCTGGTTGTCAAGGCAACTCCACATCCTTTCCCACTTAGCACACGCTTAGGGGCCTTAGCCGATGATCTGGGCTGTTTCCCTCTCGACTACGAAGCTTATCCCCCGCAGTCTCACTGCCACGCTCTCACTTACCGGCATTCGGAGTTTGGCTGACGTCAGTAACCTTGTAGGGCCCATCAGCCATCCAGTAGCTCTACCTCCGGCAAGAAACACGCAACGCTGCACCTAAATGCATTTCGGGGAGAACCAGCTATCACGGAGTTTGATTGGCCTTTCACCCCTAACCACAGGTCATCCCCCAGGTTTTCAACCCTGGTGGGTTCGGGCCTCCACACCGTCTTACCGGCGCTTCACCCTGCCCATGGCTAGATCACCCCGCTTCGGGTCTACAGCATGCGACTAAAAACGCCCTATTCAGACTCGCTTTCGCTACGGCTACCCGCCACCGGTTAACCTCGCCACACACCATAACTCGCAGGCTCATTCTTCAAAAGGCACGCCATCACCAACAGCATCTCCAAAGAAACACTGAGGAGGCTCTGACGGCTTGTAGGCACACGGTTTCAGGTACTCTTTCACGACCCCTCACCGGGGCACTTTTCACCTTTCCCTCACGGTACTAGTCCGCTATCGGTCACCAGGAAGTATTCAGCCTTACCACGTGGTCGTGGCAGATTCACACGGGATTTCACGGGCCCCGTGCTACTCGGGAACACACCCAGAAGCCATCTCAGTTTCGTCTACCGGACTCTCACCGTCTACGGTCGGCCTTCCCATACCGTTCGACTACCCAAGCGGTTTGTAACTTCTTGTCAGCGCGGTAGATCCAGCAGGATGGTCCCACAACCCCGCACACGCAACGCCTGCCGGCTATCACACGCGCACGGTTTAGGCTGATCCGCTTTCGCTCACCACTACTCACGGAATCACTATTGTTTTCTCTTCCTGCGGGTACTGAGATGTTTCACTTCCCCGCGTTCCCACCAACCGCCCTATACATTCAGACGGCGGCGACACCCCATGACGGGTGCCAGGTTTCCCCATTCGGAAATCCCCGGATCAAAGTCTGGTTGCCGACTCCCCGAGGCATATCGCAGGCTCCCACGTCCTTCATCGGCTCCTGATGCCAAGGCATCCACCGTATGCCCTTAAAAACTTGAACACACAAAACGATCAAAACAAATCGCAGATAAACAACAACACCACCACAAACAACAGAAACCCCGAAACGGGCTCCCATTCATTGCGGAGGCATCACCGTTCACCAGAGATGCTCGCGTCCACTGTGCAGTTCTCAAAAAACAACCGGGCCCACCACAACCCCACCCCTTGGAGGGGATGGGGTCGTGGTCCCGCAGTCCGAGGCCACCGGGCTCGCGCCCGTTCCCTCAGGACCCAACAGCGTGTCCAACCCACCACCCGCCCGACACCAACGTTCCCACTCCCCTGTCACCAGGGGCGGTACTTGCCGGCTCACACGAGCGGTGAGCTGAGTAGCCAGTGCTCCACATCTATGAGCAGCCATCCGACGGACGTGCGCCGCCGATGATGGCCACCGACCACCGCACCCCGCCTAGGCGGGATCCACGATGGCCAGTTGGTGCTCCTTAGAAAGGAGGTGATCCAGCCGCACCTTCCGGTACGGCTACCTTGTTACGACTTCGTCCCAATCGCCGGCCCCACCTTCGACCGCTCCCCCCACACAAGGTGGTTGGGCCACGGGCTTCGGGTGTTGCCGACTTTCGTGACGTGACGGGCGGTGTGTACAAGGCCCGGGAACGTATTCACCGCAGCGTTGCTGATCTGCGATTACTAGCGACTCCGACTTCACGAAGTCGAGTTGCAGACTTCGATCCGAACTGAGACCGGCTTTAAGGGATTCGCTCCACCTCACGGTATCGCAGCCCACTGTACCGGCCATTGTAGCATGTTTGCAGCCCAAGACATAAGGGGCATGATGACTTGACGTCATCCCCACCTTCCTCCGAGTTGACCCCGGCGGTCTCCCATGAGTCCCCAACCACCCGAAGGTGTTGCTGGCAACATGGAACGAGGGTTGCGCTCGTTGCGGGACTTAACCCAACATCTCACGACACGAGCTGACGACAGCCATGCACCACCTGTCACCGGCCCAAAAAGGACCCCGCATCTCTGCGGGATTTCCGGCGATGTCAAGCCTTGGTAAGGTTCTTCGCGTTGCGTCGAATTAAGCAACATGCTCCGCCGCTTGTGCGGGCCCCCGTCAATTCCTTTGAGTTTTAGCCTTGCGGCCGTACTCCCCAGGCGGGGCGCTTAATGCGTTAGCTGCGGCGCGGAATCCGTGGAAGGACCCCACACCTAGCGCCCAACGTTTACGGCGTGGACTACCAGGGTATCTAATCCTGTTCGCTCCCCACGCTTTCGCTCCTCAGCGTCAGTACAGGCCCAGAGAACCGCCTTCGCCACCGGTGTTCCTCCCGATATCTGCGCATTTCACCGCTACACCGGGAATTCCGTTCTCCCCTACCTGCCTCTAGCCTGCCCGTATCCACCGCAGACCCACGGTTAAGCCGTGGGCTTTCACGACAGACGCGACAAACCGCCTACGAGCTCTTTACGCCCAATAATTCCGGACAACGCTTGCGCCCTACGTATTACCGCGGCTGCTGGCACGTAGTTAGCCGGCGCTTCTTCTGCACCTACCGTCACCCCGAAAGGCTTCGTCGGTGCTGAAAGAGGTTTACAACCCGAAGGCCGTCATCCCCCACGCGGCGTCGCTGCGTCAGGCTTCCGCCCATTGCGCAATATTCCCCACTGCTGCCTCCCGTAGGAGTCTGGGCCGTGTCTCAGTCCCAGTGTGACCGGTCGCCCTCTCAGGCCGGTTACCCGTCGTCGCCTTGGTAGGCCATCACCCCACCAACAAGCTGATAGGCCGCGAGCCCATCCCCAACCGAAAAACTTTCCACCACCAACCCATGCGGGCAGTAGTCATATCCGGTATTAGACCCGGTTTCCCAGGCTTATTCCAGAGTCAGGGGCAGGTTGCTCACGTGTTACTCACCCGTTCGCCGCTCGAGTACCCCCGAAGGGGCCTTTCCGCTCGACTTGCATGTGTTAAGCACGCCGCCAGCGTTCGTCCTGAGCCAGGATCAAACTCTCCATTAAGGTCCAAACGACCAACCCAGGG
>NZ_SMKB01000410.1:0-3365 GCF_004348575.1 Actinomadura sp. 7K534 | reverse complement strand
CGACCCCCGCCTCGGCCCCTCCGCCAAACCTGGCTGGGAATGGGTAAACGACATCCACGAAGGCCAATCCCAACGCTTCACCCAACAGACCAACCCATAGAGTTCCCGAACAGACCCTCGCCGTCCCATCTCCCCGAGCAGGCACTTTAGGACCAGAGGTGGCGTCCCGCGAACTACCGCCAACGCAGACCACCACCTGGACACGCGCCGTTTACTGCAATGGCGTACCGGTCAGCGGCGGCGCACCAGTCAGGCTGTAAGAGTCAGCCACATCAAGCTCGCTCGGCGCGGATGTATGCAGTGACCCTTTTTCATCCTCGGGTGATCTCATAGTTCTGTAGGACGGCGATGGCCTTGACCAGGTGGCCGGCGGCCTTGCCGGGGCTGCAGCGGAGCTTGCGCAGTAGCTTCCATGACCTTAGCTGGGCGTTCGCGCGTTCGCCGGGTCCGCGGAACTTGGCGTGGGAGCGGTTGGCCTGCTTCTGGGATTCGGGCTTGTCGCGTCCCTTGTACGGGGTGATGACGATGCAGGCCTCGGCGCCTTGGTACCCCTTGTCGGCCAGCGTGATGATCCCGGCCTTGTCCAGCTCGCGCAGGATGCCCCACACGCGTGCGGCGGTCAGGTCGTGCGTGCGGCCGGGCAGCGCCCCCGACGTCCACACGATCGTGCCATCAGGGCCGGCGATGACCTGCACGTTCATGCCGTGGCAGCGGTGCTTGGCCGAGTAGTACGGCCGGTCGGCCCGCACCCGGTCGCGGGCGATCAACGTCCCGTCCAGCACCAGCAGGTGCAGCCCGTCCTGCTTGGCCTTGCGCAGCGCCGCCGCCGGCTTCGGTGACCGTGCCGACAGCAGCGCAACCGCTTCCTGGACGTACCGCCGGGCCGTGCTCGTCGATACCTCGAACCCGGCCCCGAGCTGGGTGAACGTCTCGCCCTTGCGCAGGTGGACCAGTGCAAGCAGGGCCTGCTGTCCGGGGTTGAGCAGTCGCCAGGCCGACCCGATCGCCGTGTGGTGCCGACAGATCACTCCGGCCAGGTAGTTCAGCGTTGGACGCGACAAATCGACGGCGGGAGGAATAGTCAAGACCTGTGGATCAAGTCAGCCGTGTTGGTGACCTTAATGACGGAGCCGTTGGCTGGCTGCCGTGCGGACCCGTCGCGTCCTTCCTTGGCCGGCGAGTAAGCCGAGGAGAGCGGGTGATGTCAGGATCTCGACGGCCTTTCGCTGGAACCAGTCGGATGCCGCGATTACTTGGGCGGCCGACCATGGTTTGTCCTGGGCGATAGCGGCCAGCAGCGTCCATTCGGTCAGGCGACGGATGAGGAAGTCCCGCTCGCCGATGACTCCGGTCATGGTGTGGGCCCAGCCCCCAAACCGTTGGTCGGCCAGCAGTTGGCGTGCGCGGTCGTCGATGTGCCGTGCCACTGCGGACTGCGCCATCGCCTGGTCGGGGTCCCGCAGGATCTCGGTTACCAACGTGGTCTCGTCGTCGGCGCTCACGGCGGCCAGGGCACGCAGGTGCCGGGCGTAGCGGCGGTGCTCGTCCGGCTCGGCAGCGCTGTCGGCGGAGTTGCTCACGCGGCCGCTCCTTCGGGACGCTCGACCAGCTCGCCGCGTTCGAAGCGAGCCCCGGTGCGGACAAGGGCGACCAGGTGCGGGGCATTGACCGCGCGCCACCGGGTCTGGGCGGACTCGATGAGCTTGAAGGCCATGGCCAGCCCGGCGGCCCGCGACCCCGGCCCCTTGGTGACCTTGGTGCGGTGGCGGACCGTGGCGAAGGTCGACTCGATCGGGTTGGTCGTGCGCAGATGGATCCAGTGCTCGGCCGGGAAGTCGCAGAACGCCAGCAGCTCGTCCAGGTCATCGACCACCTTGGCGACGGCCTTGCCGAACTTGGCACCGTAGGCCGCCTTGAACGCCTTCACCGCGGCGAGCGCGTGGTCCTTGTCCTCGGCGTTCCAGATCTCGGCCAACGCCTTCTTCGCTCCCGGATGCGCCGACTTCGGCATCGCCCCCAACACGTTGGCGATCTTGTGAAGCCAGCAGCGCTGCTCCTTGGCCTCGGGGAACACCTCGCGTAGCGCACCCCAGAACCCCAGCGCCCCATCACCGACCGCCAGCACCGGTGCGCGCATGCCGCGCCGGGCGCAGTCACGCAGCAGATCGGCCCATGACTCGGTGGACTCCCGATATCCGTCGGCCAGCGCGATGAGCTCCTTGCGGCCGTCCGCCCGCACCCCGATCACGACCAGCAGGCACAGCTTGTGCTCCTCCAACCTGACGTTGACGTGGACACCGTCCGCCCACAGGTAGACGTAGTCGACCTCGGACAGGTCACGCCCGGCGAAGGCCCGCTGATCGGCCTTCCACTGCTCGGTGAGCCTGGTGATCACCGGCCCCGACAACCCGGCCGAGGAGCCCAGGAACTGACCAAGTGCCGGGACGAAGTCCCCGCTGGACAGGCCATGCAGGTACAGCAGCGGCAGCACCTCGCTTACCCGCGGGGTCTTCCGCGCCCAGGGCGGCAGGATCGCCGAGGAGAACCGCTGCCGCTCACCCGTGACCGGGTCCACCCGCTTGTCGTTGACACGCGGGGCCTTCACCTCGATCGCCCCCGCCGAGGTTAGAACCTCGCGGGGCTGGTGCGAGCCGTTGCGGACGACCAGCCGCCGGCCGTGCTCGTCGCGCTCGTCGACAAACCGGGCGATGTAGGCGTCGACCTCGGCCTGCAACGCCTCGGCCAGCATCCGCCGGGCGCCCTCACGGACGATCTCGTCGATCAGAGATGTGGACGGGGCCGGGCCTGCCGCGTGATGGTCGCCGTCACCGGCACCGGGGACTACGGTGAGCATGGGTGTGCCTTCCCGACCGACGTTGGCGCGTCGGTCCTGCGTGAGCCTCAACAGATCACCGGGAAGGTACACCCCTTCCCGGCCGATCCACAGGTCTCAAGCATTGCTCGACGGCGGCACGGTACACCAGTATGCAGAGCCCCTGGTTCGGACGCGGTGGTTGTGGTGATCAACCCGTCTACCAGGGGTTTCTTCACGTCACCCGCCGAACGCCCCATCGCGATCATGCTGTGATCCGCATCCGCCCAGACGGATGAAAAAGGGTTAGTAGTGGGACGCGGCCGTCGGAGGCGTTTCTTCGCACGAGATGCAGCAGATCGTGGAGTTGGGTGCAGGTAGATCAACGCTGCTCGGTGTGTCCAGGTACACCACGCCAACCGGCCAACTCGGGAGCGCGGGGTGGGTTGCGGCGGTCGCCGCTTGGCGGGCGTCGTTCTTCGCGACTCCGAGCGGCCGCACTGGCGCTTACCGAGGCGATCACGCTGGGAGTGCTTGGGGCTGGTCAGGGGCC
>NZ_SMKB01000040.1:0-42578 GCF_004348575.1 Actinomadura sp. 7K534 | reverse complement strand
GGGGGAAAGTGGTGTCCCCGTCCGGGATCAGAACCCGATCACCGTGGAGCACAATGGTTCCGCGTTCAACACGAACATCGCGGAGGGCGTTCCGACGACGTACTGTCGGTTGGGCGGGCGCAAAGGGCGACGCACCGGCTCGCGGTAGGGCGGCCCCTCCGAACACGGACGGGCCCGGCAGGGCCCTCAGGGTCAACCGCGCGGCCGGACGGCTGAGGAGGGTTTGGTGGCAGTAGGAACGCACGGCGAGTCGTTCATGGAGACCGACCCCCCGGCATCCCGCCCGGCCCGCCGCGCCGACGCAGGGCGCACCGGGCCGGGTCCAGGGCTCGACGGCCTCGCCCAGGTCGCGAACAAGATCAGGGACGCGGTCGAGTCGGTGATCGAGGGCAAGCCCTCGGTGGTGCGGCTCGCGCTCACGGTGCTGCTGGCGGAGGGGCACCTGCTGATCGAGGACGTGCCCGGCGTCGGCAAGACGATGCTCGCCAAGGCCCTCGCGCGCTCGGTCGACTGCTCGGTGCGGCGCGTGCAGTTCACGCCCGACCTGCTGCCCAGCGACATCACCGGGGTCAGCGCCTACAACCAGGAGCTGCGCGAGTTCGAGTTCAAGCCGGGCCCGGTGTTCGCCAACATCGTGGTCGGCGACGAGATCAACCGCGCGTCCCCGAAGACGCAGGCGGCGCTGCTGGAGTGCATGGAGGAGCGGCAGGTCACGGTGGACGGCACCACCTACCGGCTGGAGCCGCCGTTCATGGTGATTTCGACGCAGAACCCGGTGGAGATGGAGGGCACCTACGCGCTGCCCGAGGCCCAGCGGGACCGCTTCACCGCCCGCATCGCGATGGGGTACCCCGACCCGGCCGCCGAGATGGAGATGCTGGAGAACCACGGTGAGGCGTCCCCCCTCGACCGGCTGAGCCCGGTCGCGCACGCCGCCGACGTCCGCGACCTCATCGAGGTGGTGCGCAAGCAGCACGTGTCGACGGCGGTGCGGCAGTACGCCATCGACCTCGTCTCGGCGACCCGCAGCCATCCGGAGCTGCGGCTCGGCGCCTCGCCGCGGGCGACGCTGCAGCTGGTCCGCGCCGCGCGGGCGTACGCGGCGCTCGACGACCGCGACTACGTCGTCCCCGACGACGTGCAGGACCTCGCCGTCCCCGTCCTCGCGCACCGGCTGCTGCCCACGGCCGAGGCGCAGGTGGAGCGGCGCCGCCCCGAGCAGGTCGTCGCCGACCTGGTGAAGCGCCTGCCCGTTCCCTCTCCCCGGAAGTGACGTGAGACGAGCGCTCGCCGGCCTCACCACGCGCGGGCGGTCCTTCGTGGCCGCCGGCGCGACCGCCGTCGTCTGCGCGTTCGTCCTCGGCGAGCGCGACCTGCTGCGCGCCGGGGTGCTCGTGCTCGCGCTGCCGCTGCTGTGCACGCTGGCGGTGGCGCGGACCCGCTACCGGCTGGCGTGCGCGCGGCGGCTGGACCCGCCGCGGCTGCCGGTCGGCCGCGAGGCCCGCGTGGACCTGCGGCTGGAGAACGTGTCGCGGCTGCCGAGCGGGCTGCTCATGGTGGAGGACCGGGTGCCGTACGCGCTCGGGGGGCGGGCGCGGTTCGTCCTGGACCGGATCGAGCCGCACGGGAAGCGCGAGCTCGGCTACCGGATCCGCTCCGACGTGCGCGGGCGCTACCGGGTGGGGCCGCTGACGGTGCGGCTGGCCGACCCGTTCGGGATGGTCGAGCTGATCCGCTCGTTCAGCCTGTCCGACACGCTGACGGTGACGCCCGCGATCGTCCCGCTGCCGTCCGAGCGGCTGAGCGGGGCGTGGACGGGCGGCGGCGACAGCATCGCCGGCGCGGTGTCCGCGGCGGGCGAGGACGACGTGATCCCGCGCGAGTACCGGCACGGCGACGACCTGCGCCGCGTGCACTGGCGGTCCACCGCCCGGCACGGCGAGCTCATGGTCCGGCGGGAGGAGCAGCACTTCCAGAGCAGCGGGACGCTGTTCCTCGACACCCGCCGCTCCGCGCACTGGGGCGACGGCGTCGGCGGCTCGTTCGAGCAGGCCGTGTCGGCCACCGCGTCGATCGGGGTGCACCTCGTACGGACCGGGCTGCACCTGCGCTACGTCACCGACGCCGGCGAGGCGCTGCCGGCCGCGTCCGCCGACGGCGGGTTCGAGGGGCTCCTGCTGGACACCCTGGCGGTGGCGCGCAGGTCGAAGGGCACGTCGCTGACGGCCGGGATCGCGGCGCTGCGCGGCAGGACGGGCAAAGAGGCGGACGGGCTGGTCATCGCGGTGTTCGGCGTCCTGTCCGCCGAGGAGGCCCGCTCCGTCGCGGCGGCGCGGCGCGGCACCGGGACCTGCGTCGCGGTCCTGGTCCGGGGGCACGGGCCCGCGGGGCACGCGGGCGGCGGGGCGAGCGGGAGCGCGGGCAGCGACCCGGCGGGGCTGCTGCGCGCGAGCGGCTGGCGCGTGGTGGCCGTCAGGTCGGCGGCGGACCTGCCCGGGGTGTGGGCGCAGGCCGGCCAGGCCGGTGAGGACTTCGTCAGGGACGGCGCATGAGAATCCGCATGACGGTCATGGCGGGGCTGGCGACGCTCGCCGGCTCGATCGGCCTCTACCCGCTGTTCGAGGAGCACGGCTGGTTCGCGGCGGGGCTCGGAGCGGTGCTCGCCGTCGCAGCCGGCGGGCTGCTGGCGCGGCGGCTGCGGCTGCCCGCCGCGTTCAACGCGCTGTTCGGCCTCCTCGCCCTGCTCGCCTATCTGAACCTGACGTACGTTGCCGACGCGGCGTGGCTGGGGTTCATCCCCTCGCCGGAGTCGATCAACCGGCTGGCCTCGCTCAACGAGGCCGGCTGGCAGGCCGCCAACCGGTACGCGGCACCCGTCCCGCTGCTGCCGGGGATCTCGCTGATGGCCGCCGCCGGGATCGGGCTGGTCGCCGTCCTGGTCGACCTGCTGGCCGTACGGCTGCGCCGCACCGCCCCGGCCGGGCTGCCGCTGCTCGCCATGTACAGCGTGCCGGCCGCGGTCCGCGAGGACGGCGTGAGCTGGCTGGCGTTCGGCGTCGGCGCGCTCGGCTTCCTGGGGCTGCTGATGGCCGACGCCCGCGAGCAGGTCGGCGGCTGGGGCCGGACGGTGACGACGCACCGGCGCCAGCGCGACGTGCCGCTGGCGGGCGCCGAACCCCGCCCGGAGGAGGCGGCCGCGAGCCTCGACGCGGGGGCGCTGGCGGCGAGCGGCCGCCGGATCGCCGCCGCCGCCGTGGCCGTCGCGGTGCTGGTGCCGGCGGCCGTGCCGGGGCTGCAGCCGCGCGGGATGTTCGACCTCGGCGGCGGCTCCGGCGACGGGACCCAGACCGTCACGACGCCCGACCCGCTGGTCAGCCTGAAGCGGGAGCTGACGCGGCTCGACGACTCGGCCGTCCTCACCTACCGGACGGACGACCGGCAGGCGCCGGACTACCTGCGCCTGTACGCCCTCGACCGCTTCGACGGCGACAGGTGGACCTACAGCCCCCTGCAGAGCAGCTCCCGGGACCGGCTGACCGGCGGCGAGCTCCCACCGCCGCCGGGCCTGACCGTCGCCTCCTCCAGGAAGGTGACGACCAGGGTCGAGGTGCGGCCCGAGGTCAAGAACATGACCTTCCTGCCGGTGCCGTACGCCCCGTCCAAGGTGTCGATCAAAGGCGACTGGCGGGTGCACGGGCCGTCGCTGATGGTCTACTCGCTGCGCGACTCCGCGGGCGGGCGCTCCTACACCGTCGAGAGCCGGCGCGCGGAGCCGACGACCGCGCAGCTCGCCGGCGCCGGCAACTACCCCGCCGAGGTCGTCGCGCACTACACGGCGGTGCCGCGGAACATCCCCCGGCAGGTCAGGGACCTCGCGCAGAACGTCACCGCCGGGTCGGCGACCGCGCTCGCGCAGGCCGTGAAGCTGCAGCGCTGGTTCAACCAGAGCGGCGGGTTCAGCTACGACCTGTCCGCGCCGGCTCCGCAGCAGGGCAGCGACCTGGTCGACTTCCTGCTGCACAGCAAGCGCGGCTACTGCGAGCAGTTCGCCGCGTCGATGGCGCTGCTGGCCCGGATCATCGGCATCCCGTCGCGCGTGGCGATGGGCTACACGCCGGGCTCGGAGGTCAGGCCGGGCCAGTGGGTCGTCCGGTCCCGCGACGCGCACGCCTGGCCGGAGCTGTACTTCCAGGGCACCGGCTGGGTGCGGTTCGAGCCGACCCCGGCGGGGGCGGCCGGGCAGGGCACCGCCGACGCCCCCTCTTACAGCCTTCCCCAGATCACCGGCGGCGGCGGGCCGGAGAGCCGGTCCGAGCCCGCGCCGGAGGCGTCGGCGCCCGCCGAGGACGACTCCGCCGAGCCCAGCGCCGCCGCGCGCAACCGCAGCGACACCGGCCCCGAGGGCGAGGCCGCCGCGCAGGAGGGCGAGGAGGACGGATTCTCCGCGGTGCCCTGGCTCGCGGGCGGGCTGCTGGTCCTGCTGCTCATGGCGGTCCCGATGGCGCTGCGGGTGCTCGCCCGGCGCCGCCGCTGGGCCGCGCTGACGGCGCCGCGCGGGCCGGAGGACGGGCCGCGGCCGGGACACCCCTCCCAGAGACCGCCCGGCGCGGCCTACGGCGGGCGGCCGCGGACGCCGGACCCGGCGGACGCCGCGCACGCCGCGTGGCGGGAGATGCGCGCCGACGCGCTGGACCACGGCCTCGAATGGCGCTCCAGCGATTCGCCGCGTGCCACCGCCCGCCGCCTCGGCGAGCTGCTGGAACTCGACCCGGAGGGCGCGGGAGCCCTCGGCCGCATCGCCCGCGCGGAGGAACTGGCCCGGTATTCGCTGTCCCGCTCCCCCGAGCCGCCGGAGCGGCTGCGCGCGGACGTCCGCACCGTCCGGGAGGCGTTCGCCGCGTCGGTGGGCCGCCGGGCGAGGCTGCGGGCCCGGCTGCTGCCGCCGTCCACGATGGAGCAGACGCGGGAGACGCTCCGGTCCGCGACCGACCGGGTGCTCGAACTGGGCACGCGCGTCAACGAGCTGCCGTCGCGCCTCCGCCGCAGATGACCCGTCGCAGATGACCCGCCGCGGGTGATCCACCGGGGGGGTGGCCCCGGAGCCGGGGCCACCTTGCGCACGCGACCCTGTACGCACAGCCCGCACACGCGGGCCCCGCGCGCAAACCCCCGGGCACACGAACGTCCCGGTTCCGCTCGGTGGGGCCGTGCGGAGCCGGGACGATCAGCGGACCGGCGGCGTCAGTCGCCTTCGGTGCGGCGGCGCCAGCGCTCTTCCATGCGCTCCATGAAGCCGGACTTGGCGGGCTTGGCCTGCCGGCCGCCACCGCCGCCCGGGGCGCCGGGCGCGCTGGGCGCGGGGTCGCTTCCGATACCGGTCATCCGCTTCCAGCTCGTCAACGCCCAGACGCAGCACACCACCATCAGCAGGAACCCGGTCACGCTGATCGCGATGGTCGCGGTCCCCGCGTTGATCACGAGCCCGGCCATCAGGGCGAAGACGCCGACGACGAAGCCGAGGGCGGCCTTGACGATCCGGCGCTTGTAGTGGATCTGCGGGTTGGTCGAGCGAACCGCGTGAGCGAACTTGGGATCCTCGGCGTACAACGCCGATTCGATCTGTTCGAGCATGCGCTGCTCGTGCTCAGAGAGCGGCACGGCACCTCCCAACGACAGCCCCGCGGCGGGGTATCCGATGCAGGACGCGAACGTCAACGGTGATATGCCCAGAATACGAGCACTGTCGAGCGTACGAAAGCGAACGGCCCGTCGAGGGCCCGGTGCCGGTCACCTCACAGCCTTCTTTCATTGTCTTCCGTCCCTGCCGTCACGTCCGTCACATCGGTCACATCGGCACGCGGGACGAGCGCGGCGGGGCGGACCGCACCGCGGCCGAACCTGTGCGCGACCTGGTCCATGGCTCGCTCGGCCTCACGCCAACCGCGTTCCGGCTCGTCGAAGGCGAGCTGACGGGGGGCCTCGCCGGCCGGGCCCAGGTTCTCCACCCTGACCCCGACCAACCGGAGACGTACCCCGTCGAGCCCCGCACCCTCATAGAGGGCGCAGGCTGTGACATAGATCACACGAGCGAGATCGGTCGGCTCGTCCAGCGTCCGCGCCCGCGTGATCGTCTTGAAGTTCGCCATCCGGAGTTTGACGCTCACCGTCCGGCCCGCGTTCCCGCTCTCCCGGAGCCTGGCGCCGACCTTCTCGGCCAGCCGCAGCAGCTCCCGGCGGACGACCTCCGGGTCGTCGATGTCGGTGTCGAAGGTCTCCTCGGCGCCGATGCTCTTGTCGGGGGTGTGCGGGACGACCTCGCGGGGGTCGCGGCCCCACGCCAGCTCGTACAGGTGGGCGCCCGTCGCGTTGCCCAGCTCGCGCTGGAGCGTCGCGAGCGGCGTCTCGGCGAGCTGCCCGACGGTCCGGAGCCCGATGCGGGTCAGCGCCTGCTCCGTCCGCTCACCGACGCCCCACAGGGACGCGACGGGGAGCGGGTGCAGGAAGTCGGTGGCGCCGTCGGCGGGCACCACGAGCAGCCCGTCGGGCTTGCACCGGGTGGAGGCCAGCTTGGCGACGAACTTGGTGCTCGCGACGCCCACCGAGCAGGTGATCCCCTGCTGGTCGCGGACCTGCTCGCGGATCATGGCGGCGATCGCGGCGGGCCGGCCGAGCCGCCGCCGGGCGCCCGCCACGTCGAGGAACGCCTCGTCCAGCGACAGGCCCTCCACCAGCGGCGTGACGGACCGGAAGATCTCGAACACCGCCGCGGACACGCGGGAGTACTTGCCGTGGCTGACCGGCAGCACGACCGCCTGCGGGCAGAGCCGGCGCGCCCGGCTCATCGGCATCGCCGAGTGCACGCCGAACCGCCGGGCCTCGTAGGACGCGGCCGACACCACCCCGCGCGGCCCCGCGCCGCCCACGATGACGGGGCGGCCGCGCAGCTCCGGGCGGTCCAGCAGCTCGACGCTGACGAAGAACGCGTCCATGTCGACGTGCAGGACGGTGCATCCGGTGTCGTCGGCGGGCGGCCCCGGCTGCGGCCCCGGCCGGTGCAGCTGCTGCTTGCGGCTCACGCGTCACCCGGCCGGTTTGTCGGCCACCAGGTGCAGCTGGGTGGCGAGGTCCCGCAGGACGGGGTGGACGGCCGCGACCGCCTCCAGGGCGATGAGCGCGTCGGCCGAGTCGGCGTCGGAGTCCAGCATGCCGCTCGGCACCAGGTCGGCGAAGATCCGCACGCCGTGCATCTCGGCGACGCGGAGGTGGGCGCCGCGCACGAGCGACGACAGCGTCTCGCGGGTGAACCGGCGGGGCATCCGGTCGCCCTCGCCCCACCGCCCGGACGGGTCGGTGAGCACCGCGCGGGCGTCGTCGAAGTGCCCGGACACCGCGCGGTGCAGCGCCGCGGCGATCTGCCCGGCGACCAGCACGCTGACCGACCCGCCGGGGCGGACGGTGGCGGTCAGCGCCGCCATGGCGGCGGCGGGGTCGTCGACGTACTCCAGGACGCTGTGGCACAGCACCAGGTCGGCGGCGTCGCGGCCCAGCAGGTCGGGCAGGTCGACGGCGTCGCCCTGCATCGCGCGGACGGTCACCCCGGACTCGGCGGCGCGGCGTTCCAGCGCCGCCAGCGCGTCGGGGTTGGCGTCGACCACGGTGACCCGGTGCCCGAGCTCGGCGAGCGGGACCGCGAAGCCGCCGGTGCCGCCGCCGACGTCGACGACCTCGCTCCGCCCGGCCTCCGGGGCGATGCGGTCGAGGACGGTGCGCAGCGCGTCCCAGAGAACCGCGCTGCGCACCCGGCTGCGTCTCATCGCGGCGTCCTTGGCGGTCGGGCCTTGGAGGCCCTCCCCTCGGCGGACACCGCGTGCGATCGCAGCGTGGTCGCGACGCCGGCTGACGTGATCACAGTAATGAGAACCGCTTGGCCTTTCATCTCCGCCACCGCTTGCTCCCAGGCTAGAGGGTCAGTGATGGTTTCAGCTGCTGGAGGCGCGAGAGGAGGCCGTTGACGAAGCGGGGGGACTCGTCGGTGGACAGCTCGGTGGCCAGCACGACCGCCTCGCTCACCGCGACCCCGTCGGGGACGTCGTCGACCCACAGCAGCTCGTAGGCGCCCATCCGCAGGATGTTGCGGTCGACCGCGGGCATCCGCTCCAGCGTCCAGCCGGTGGCGTAGGTCGCGATCAGCTCGTCGATGCGCTCCCGGTGCTCCTGGACGCCCTCGATCAGCCGGACGGCGTGCGGGTACTCGGCCGGCTCGTCCTGGTTGGGGCGGCCGCGCCCCTCCAGGACCGCGGTCGGCAGCTCCTCCCGCAGCTCCGCCGCGAACAGGATGTCCAGCGCGAGCTTGCGCGCCTTGGTGCGAGCGCTCATGGTCCCGCTCCGCTCGGAAGTTCCGCTCCCATCCTCAGCCGCGGCCGAGGTATTCGCCGGAGCGGGTGTCGACCTTGACCTTCTCGCCGGTCGTGATGAACAGCGGCACCTGGATCTGCGCGCCGGTCTCCACCGTGGCGGGCTTGCTGCCGCCGGTGGAGCGGTCGCCCTGCAGTCCGGGCTCGGTCTCGGTGATCTCCAGCACGACGGCGGCGGGCAGCTCGACGTACAGCGGGTTGTCGTTGTTGAAGGCGATCGTGGCGTTCTGCTCGGGGAGCAGGTAGTTCGCCGCGTCGCCGACGACGGCGCCCGGGATGTGCGGCTGGTCGTAGGTCTGGGTGTCCATGAAGACGAAGTCCTCGCCCTCGCGGTAGAGGTACTGCATCTCCCGCTTGTCGACGCTGGCCACCTCGACCTTGGTGCCGGCGTTGAAGGTCTTGTCGACGGTCTTGCCGGACAGGACGTTCTTCAGCTTCGTTCGGACGAACGCGCCGCCCTTGCCGGGCTTGACGTGCTGGAACTCCAGGACGGTCCACAGCTGGCCGTCGAGGTTCAGCGTCATGCCGTTCTTCAGGTCGTTCGTCGTCGCCACTGGCTGTTCTCCCGGTCGCGGTCCCGCGCGCTAGAGCACGAGCAGGTCCTTGGTCGTTGTGGTGAGGAGCTCCGGACCGTCCGCGCGGACCACGAACGTGTCCTCGATGCGGACCCCGCCCCGGCCCGTGAGGTAGACCCCCGGCTCCGCTGTGATCGGAACTCGGTCCATCAGCTTACCGGTCTTGTCGTACCCCAGGAGCGGAGCCTCGTGGATCTCCAGGCCGACGCCGTGCCCGAGCCCGTGCGTGAACGCGTCGCCGTGCCCGGCGGCCTCGATGACGTCGCGGGCGGCGGCGTCGACGTCCTTGGTCTCCGCGCCGGGGACGGCCGCGTCGAGCCCGGCGCGCTGGGCGCGGTGGACGAGGTCGTACACGTCGCGCTGCCAGCCGGCGGGCTCGCCGATCGCGACGGTGCGGGTCATGTCGGCGTGGTAGCCGCCGTACCGGGCGCCGAAGTCCATCGTGACGAGGTCGCCGCGGCGGAGCTCGCGGCCGCCCGGATGGTGGTGCGCGATGGCGCCGTTCGGCCCGGACGCGACGATCGAGGCGAAGGCGGGGCCCTCGGCGCCGAGGTCCACCATCGCCCGTTCCAGCGCGACGGCGACCTCCCGCTCGGTGACCCCGGCGCGGATCCCGGGGAGGGCGGCCTCGAACGCGCGGTCGGTGATGGCGCACGCCTCGCGCAGGAGGGCGATCTCCTCCTCGTCCTTGACCCGCCGGAGGTCCTCGACCAGGTGACCGAGTGCGGCCAGCTCTATCTCGGCCTGGCCGCGGAGCTCCGCGTGCTGCTCGACGGTGACGTCGTGGGCCTCGAAGCCGAGGCGGGCGTGGCCGTCCGCGGCGGCGCGCGTCACCAGCGCCGCCGCGACCTGCCGGTCGACGATGACGGGCAGCTCCGGGCAGACCTGCGCGGCCATGCCGGCGTACCGCCCGTCGGTCGCGAGCACGGCCGCGCCGTCGGCCGGGACGAGCAGCGCGGCCCTGGAGCTGTCGAGGCCGGTCAGGTAGCGGACGTTGACGAGCCGGGTCACCAGCAGGGCGCCGGCGTCCCGCTCGGCGATCAGTGCGGCGAGCCGGCGCCGCCGGGCGTGGTGCGTCTCCCCCATGGTCAGGACTCTAGGGCACGGCCGGGGACGCGGGGATCCCCGGCGCCGCACGGACTCGGCGCGGTCACAAAACATGAAGAACCCTCGACTTTGCCGCGCGCGCTGCCCTAGCGTTACCGGCCGTGTGACCGTCCGTCCCCCCGCTTCTGGACTCCCCCCAGGAGGATCACGTGACCCGAGTCAGCCGCCGCAGACTGCTCGGCACAGGTGCGATCGCCGCCGCCGGAGCCGCCGCCGCCGGAGCCGCCGCCGCCGGGGCCTCCGCGGCCGCGGCGCCGGCCGCCGCGGCCCGCACCTCGCCCGCCGCCACCGCCGACGTGGTGATCGTCGGCGCCGGCCTGTCCGGCCTGACCGCAGCCCGCGACCTCGTCGCGGCCGGGCGGTCGGTCCTCGTCCTCGAGGCCAGGGACCGGCCGGGCGGGCGCGTCTACGGCCTCCCGCTCGGCGACGGCACCACCAGCGAGGGCGGCGCCGAGTTCATCGGGCCCACGCAGGACCGCATCGCCGCGCTCACCCGCGACATGGGCGTGGAGACCTTCAAGACCTACAACACCGGCAAGAACGTCTACTTCCGCAACGGCACCCGGTCCCTGTACGAGACCGACGGCATCCTCGGCGCGGTGCCGCCGGACTGGGGCGTCATCGACCTGCAGATCGCGCTGCTGCGGCTCGGCGAGATGATCAAGCAGGTGCCGGTCGGCGAGCCGTGGAAGGCGCCGAAGGCCGAGGAGTGGGACGCGCAGACGTTCTACACCTGGTCCCGGTCGAACTCGCTCAGCGGCGGCGCGCGGTTCCTGATGGACGCGTTCGCCTCCTCGACGCTGTCGATGCGCTCGCAGGAGGTGTCGCTGCTCTACCTGCTGCACTACGCCGCCGCCGCGGGCAACGAGACCACGCCGGGGACGATCGACCGGCTGATCAACACGAAGGGCGGCGCGCAGGAGTCCCGGTTCGTCGGGGGCTCGGAGCAGGTGCCGATCCGGCTGGCGGCGCGGCTGGGCGACATCGTCCGCTACAACTCCCCGGTGCGGTCGATCGTGACCGGTGCGGACGGCGTGACCGTGACCGCGGACGGGATCACGGTGTCGGCGAAGCGGGTCGTGGTCGCGATGTCCCCGGCCATCGCCGGCCGGATCGACTACTCGCCGGCGCTGCCCGCGAGCCGGGCGCAGCTGATGCAGCGGTACCCGATGGGCTCGATCGCCAAGTTCGTCGGCGTGTACGACACGCCGTTCTGGCGGGCGGACGGCCTGACCGGGCAGGCGGTCGCCGACAGCGGGGCGATCGACGCGACGTTCGACAACAGCCCGCCGGACGGGTCGCGCGGCATCCTGATGGGCTTCATGAACCAGGCCAACATCCGGCGGCTGGACGGCGCGTCGGCGGACGAGATCCGCAGCGCGGGGCTCGCCTCGTTCACCAAGCTGTTCGGCGACAAGGCCGCCGCACCGCGGATCACGGCGTTCCAGCGCTGGGACAACGAGATGTGGAGCGGCGGCGGCCCGACCGGCATCGCCCCGCCCGGCGCGCTCACCGCCTTCGGGCCCGCGCTGCGGGCGCCGTGCGGCCGGATCCACTGGGCGGGCACCGAGACGTCCGACTACTGGACGGGCTACATGGACGGCGCCGTCCGCTCCGGCGAGCGCGTCGCCGCGGAGGTCCGCGCCGCCCTCTGAGCGGGAGTCCCGGGTCCGGCCGCCGCGCGGCGGCCGGACCCCGGCGACGAGGGGGGTCCGCCTACAGGTCGGCGGCCATCTCCTTGACCTTCTCGACGAGGGCGAGGCGGCCCTTGTGGTCGCCCGCGATCGGGGAGACGTTCAGCGTGGTGACGCCGGACTCCTTCATCGCGGCGAGCCGCTCGCGGACGTGGCCCTCGGAGCCGATCAGCGACATCTTCTCCAGCAGCTCCTGCGGGACCTTGGCGGCGGCCTCGTCCTTCTTGCCGTCCAGGTACAGGTCCTGGATCTCCTCGGCCTCCTTCTCGAAGCCGTACCGGCGGGCGAGGTTGTTGTAGAAGTTCTTGCCCTTGGCGCCCATGCCGCCGATGTAGAGGGCGGCCATCGGGCGGCCGAACTCCAGGTAGCCCTGCACGTCGTCGCCGATGGCGAGCGGGGACTGCCCGACGACGTCCAGCTCGCCGAGGGCCGGGTCGCGCTTGGCCTTCCCGGCGGCCAGGGACTCGCCCCAGACCTCCTGCGCCTTCTCCGGCATGTAGAAGATCGGCTCCCAGCCGTTGGCGATCTCGGCGGTCAGCTCGACGTTCTTGGGCCCGATCGCGGCGACCATGACGGGGATGTCGGCCCGCACCGGGTGGTTGATGATCTTGAGGGCCTTGCCGAGGCCGGTGCCCTGCCCCTCCGGGAGCGGCAGCTGGTAGTGCTTGCCGTCGTGCTGCACCCGCTCGCGCCGCCACACCTTGCGGCAGATCTCGATGATCTCGCGCGTGCGGCCGAGCGGCGCGGTGTAGGGCACGCCGTGGAAGCCCTCGATGACCTGCGGGCCGGACGCGCCGATGCCGAGCGTGAACCGCCCGTCCGAGACGTAGTCGAGGCCCGCGGCGGTCTGCGCGATCGCGGTCGGCGTCCGGGAGTAGATGTTGAGGATGCCGGAGGCGATCTCCAGCCGCTGGGTCTTCGCGGCGATGTAGCCCATCTGGCTCACCGCGTCGAAGCTGTACGCCTCCGCGACATAGACGATGTCGAGGCCGGCCTTCTCGTAGTCGGAGAGCTCCTCGACGGTCTCCTTGAAACCGCCGGAGTAGCTCAGCGCCATCCCGATGCGCATCGACGTCCCTTCCCGTAACCGAATGTGATTCAGTCGAACGTAACCTACTCCGGCGGCCCGCCCGGGGGCGAGGGTCAGCCGAAGGCCGGGCCGGTCAGCGCGGCCAGCGCCGGCCCGTACAGGTCCGTGCGGATCTTCCCCACGGTCCCGCCGTTCTTGCCCGCCAGGGAGGCCGCCCACTCGACCGCGGCGGGCAGGACCTCCGCCTCCGCGGCCGTGCGCTGGACGATCCCGGCCGCCACCGCCTGCTCCGCCGTGTACCGGCGGCCGGTGATCATCGCCTCGTGCGCGGTGCGCTTCGGCAGGCGCGCCTGGATCAGCGCGCTCATCCCGGGCGTGAACGTCATGCCGAGATCGACCTCGGGCAGGCAGAAGTAGCCCCGGTCCGTCCGCATGACGGCGAAGTCGTGGGCGAGGGCGAGCATCCCGCCGCCCGCGAACGCGTGCCCGTTCAGCGCCGCGACCGTGGGCATCGGCAGCGACAGCAGGCGCGCGTACAGGCCGTGGACCCGGCCCAGGTACTCCTCGAACCGGTCCTGGTTCGCGCCGAGCCAGTCGAGGTCGAGGCCGTTGGAGTAGAACTTGCCGGTCCCGACGGTGACCAGGGCGCCCGGCCCGTCGTTCTTCGCCACGGTGTCGAGCGCGCCCTCGGCCGCGCCGAGGAAGTCGGGGCTGAAGCGGTTCTCGCCCGCGTCGAAGCGCAGGACGAACACGTCCCCGTCGCGCTGGAGGTCGATCACGAGTCTCTCCTTCGTCCCTGCTCGACACCCGCCGGCCGGTATGACGTCCGGCATATGCCAGGGTTCCTATGACATGCGTCATGGTCAATGCGGACACCTTATGATGAATGTCATAATCAGGCCATGGGGACCGACAGCCGGGAACGCATGGTGCGCAGCGCCGCCTTCCTCTTCCGCGAGCGCGGCTACAGCGGCACCGGCTTCCGCGACGTGATCGCGCACAGCGGCGCACCGCGCGGGTCGATCTACCACCACTTCCCCGGCGGCAAGGCGCAGCTCGCCGAGGAGGCCGTCCGCTACGCCGGGGACTTCCTCAACGCCGGCATCCTCGCCGCCACCGAGGGCGGCGACCCCGCGTCCGCCGTGGACGCCTTCGTCGGCTGGTGGCGGCAGGTCCTGATCAAGAGCGAGTTCCGCGCGGGCTGCCCGGTCGTCGCCGTCACCGTGGAGAGCCACGACGAGGCCCCGCAGCTCGCCGCGGCCGCCGCGGCGGCGTTCGGCCGCTGGCAGGACACCCTCGCCACCGGCCTCGGCAACGCCGGCGTCGCCGACGACCGCGCCGCCCGCCTCGCCCGGCTGATCGTCGCCGCGGTCGAGGGCGCCACGATCCTGTGCCGCGCCCACCGCGACGTCGCGCCCCTCGACGACGTCGTCACCGAGCTGAAGGACATGACCCGGAAGGCCGTCCGGGAGGGCTAGGACCCCTCGGCGGCCAGCTCCGCGACGGCCTGGAGCGCCAGGACGTACGACATCGTGCCGAAGCCCGCGATGGTCCCGGTCGCGACGCCCGCGACGACGGAGGTGTGGCGGAACTCCTCGCGCGCCGCGGGATTGGTGATGTGCACCTCGATGAGCGGCGCCGTGAGCTGGGCGAGCGCGTCCCGCAGCGCGTACGAGTAGTGGGTGAACGCGGCCGGGTTCAGCACGACCGGGACGCGCTCGTCGGCGGCCTCGTGCACCCAGCGGATCATCTCCGCCTCGTCGTCGGTCTGCCGGACCTCGACGGCCAGGCCCAGGCCGCGGCCGGTGTCCCGGCACAGCCCGGCCAGGTCGTGGAAGGTGGTCGTCCCGTACTTGTCGGGCTCGCGGATGCCGAGGCGGCGCAGGTTGGGCCCGTTCAGCACGAACACGCGGGTCATCGGCTGCTCCTTTCCGGGGGACGCCCCCCGGACCCCCGGCCGATCGGCCGACGATCCTCGCTCCGCTGGAGCTCCACTGCGGTCATCGGCCGATCTCCCGGTAGGCGGCGGCGAGCAGAGTCTCGTCGGGGGCCTCCAGGCGGCCCGGCTCGGCGATCCCGTCGAGGACGACGAAGCGGAGCGTGGCGCCCCGCGACTTCTTGTCGATGCTCATGGTGGCGCGCAGGCCCGGCCAGTCGGCGGCGTAGGAGACCGGGAGGCCGACGGAGGCCAGCACGTCGCGGTGCCGCTGGACCACGTCCGCCGGGAGGCGTCCGGCGAGCCGGGCCAGCTCCGCGGCGTAGACCATGCCGATCGCGACGGCGTGGCCGTGCCGGAACCGGTAGTCCTCCGCCTTCTCGATGGCGTGGGCGAGGGTGTGGCCGTAGTTGAGGATCTCCCGCAGGCCGCCCTCCTTCAGGTCGGCGGACACCACGTCCGCCTTGACCTGGACGGCGCGCTCCACCAGCTCGCGGGTGTGCGGGCCGTCCGGGGACGCGGCGCCCGCCGGGTCGTCCTCGACCAGCTCCAGGATCTTCGGGTCGGCGATGAACCCCGCCTTGATGATCTCCGCGAGGCCGCTGATGTAGTCCTCGCGCGGCATCGTCGGCAGCGTGGCCAGGTCGCACAGCACCCCGGCCGGAGGGTGGAACGCGCCGACGAGGTTCTTGCCCTCGGGGACGTTGATGCCGGTCTTGCCGCCGACCGCCGCGTCGACCATGCCGAGCAGCGTCGTCGGGACCAGCACCACCCGCACCCCCCGCAGCCACGACGCCGCGGCGAACCCCGCGAGGTCGGTGGTCGCGCCGCCGCCGACGCCGACGACGACGTCCGTGCGGGTCATGCCGAAACCGGCGAACGACGACCAGAGCCCGGCGAGGACGCCGACCTCCTTCGCGGCCTCCCCGTCCGGGACGGGCAGCGCGTGCACGGCGTATCCGGCCCGCTCCAGCGCGCCGCACACGGGGCGGGCGATCTCCGGCAGCCCCTCGGCGTGGACGACCGCGACCGTGCGGGCGCGTTCGCCGACCAGGCCGGGCAGCTCGCCGAGGACTCCCGTCCCGATGACGACGTCGTACGGGTCGGCCCCGCCGACATGGACCCGCGCCTGCGTCACGCCGCGCCCTCCAAGCCCTTGACGATCTCGTCGACGATCTCGGCGGGCGCGCGGCCGTCGGTCTCGACGGAGACGGTGCCGAGCCGCTCGTAGATCGGCAGGCGCTCCTCCAGGAGCTTGCGCATCTGGCTGCGCGGGTTGAGGACCAGCAGCGGCCGCGCCGACGCGAGCCCCACCCGCTTGATCGCCTCCGACAGCCCGACCCGCAGGTAGACGACGGTCTGCCCGGCGAGCGCCTGCTGCGTCTCCGCCGCGAGGACCGCGCCGCCGCCGAGCGCGACGACGCCCTCGTGCTCGCGGAGCGCCGCCGCGACGGCCGCGCGCTCCAGCTCGCGGAACCGCTCCTCGCCGTCGTCGATGAAGATCTCGCCGATCGGCTTGCCCGCCGCCCGCTCGATGTCGGTGTCGGTGTCGCGCAGCGGGACGCCGAGCCGCTCGGCGAGCGCGCCGCCGATCGTGGTCTTGCCGGAGCCGGGCGGCCCGATGATGACTGCCTTCGGTCGCATGGTCAGCGGATCCAGTTCACTTGGCGGAGTTCACTTGACGGGCAGCGAGGACAGGTATCCCCGCAGGTTGCGGGCGGTCTCCTCGGCGGAGTCGCCGCCGAACTTCTCCAGCGCCGCGTCCGCGAGGACCAGCGCCGCCATCGCCTCGGCGACGACCCCGGCGGCGGGCACGGCGGTGACGTCGCTGCGCTGGTTGATGGCCTTGGCGGGCTCACCGGTCCGCACGTCGATGGTGTCGAGGCGGCGCGGGACGGTCGAGATCGGCTTCATCGCGGCCCGCACCCGCAGCGCCTCGCCGGTCGTCATGCCGCCCTCGACGCCGCCGGCGCGGTTCGTCCGCCGCCGGACGCCCTCGGGCGTGCCGTCGATCTCGTCGTGCGCCCGCGAACCCGGGCGACGCGCGGTGGTGAACCCGTCGCCGAGCTCCACGCCCTTGATCGCCTGGATGCCCATCAGGGCCCCGGCGAGCCGCGAGTCGAGGCGGCGGTCCCAGTGGACGTGGCTGCCGAGGCCGGGCGGCAGCCCGTAGGCGAGGACCTCCACGACGCCGCCGAGGGTGTCGCCCGCCTTCTTGGTCTCGTCGATGTGCGCGACCATCGCCGCCGAGGCCGCCTCGTCGAAGCAGCGCACCGGGCTGGCGTCCACCACGGCGAGGTCGCCGGGGCCGGGCAGGACGCCGTCGGGCGCCTCGACCTCGCCGAGCGCGATCACGTGGCTCAGCACGTCCACGCCGAGGGCCTGCTTGAGGAACGCCTTGGCGAACGTGCCGAGCGCGACCCGTGCGGCCGTCTCCCGCGCGCTCGCCCGCTCCAGTACCGGGCGGGCGTCGTCGAAGCCGTACTTCTGGATGCCGACGAGGTCGGCGTGGCCGGGCCGCGGCTGCGACAGCGGGGCGTTCCGCGCCTGGGCCGCGAGGACGGCGGCGTCCACGGGGTCGGCCGACATGACCGTCTCCCACTTGGGCCACTCGGTGTTGCCGACCTCGATCGCGACCGGCCCGCCGAGCGTCACCCCGTGCCGGACGCCCCCGACGATCGTCACCTGGTCCTGCTCGAACTTCATCCGGGCGCCCCGCCCGTGCCCGAGCCGCCGGCGGCGCAGTTCCTCGGCGATCTCCCCCGAGGTCACGCGCACACCGGCTGGCAGCCCCTCCACGATCGCGGTCAGGGCCGGGCCATGGGACTCCCCCGCGGTCAACCAGCGCAGCATGCCCCCGATCCTATTGACTCCGCGCCCCCGCCCGTGCCGCCGTCCACCATCTGAGAGGCTCGGCGGCGGAGGTGGGCGATGAGGAAGGCACTGCTCGTCCAGGCGCGGGAGTGCGCGCAGCTGGGGTCGCCGATGTACGCGGAGCTGCTGACGCGTGCGGCGGACGACCCCGGCGGGACGGTCGCGGAGGTGCTGGGGGGCCGGGCGGTGCCCGGGGCACTCCTGCGGATGCTGGGAACGGTCCACCGGCTCGTCCTGGAGGGCCGGGCACCGGACCTCGCGGCGCACTACCCGACCGCGGGCGGGACCGAGGACCCCCTCGCCGCCTGGCCGGCGGTCCGGGACGTCCTGGTGGAGCACGCGGCGGAGATCCGCGCGGGGCTCGCCGTCCCGCCGAAGACGAACGAGGTCGGGCGGTCGTCCGCGCTGGTCGGAGGGCTGCTCTCGGTGGCCGCGGCGACGGGCCTGCCGGTCAGGCTGCTGGAGCTCGGTTCGAGCGCGGGCCTGAACCTGCGCGCCGACCATTTCCGGCTCCGGCACGAGGGCGGCGCGTACGGGCCCGAGTCGCCGGTAGTGCTGGAGAACGCCTGGCGCGGCCTTCCGCCGGTGGACGCGCCGCTCGCGGTCGCCGAGCGGCTGGGGTGCGACCCGGACCCGCTGGACCCGGCGGCACCGGAGGCGCAGCGGCTGCTCCTGTCGTACGTGTGGCCCGACCAGCCGGTGCGGGTCGCGCGGCTGCGGGCGGCGTTCGAGGTGGCCGCGCGGGTCCCGGCGACGGTCGTGCGCGCCGGCGCCGCCGACTTCCTGGCGGACCTGGCCCCGAAGCCGGGCGTGGCGACGGTGGTGTGGCACTCGACGATGTGGGCCTACCTGTCCGAGGACGAGGCGGCCCGGCTGCGCCGCCTCCTGGAGCGCGCCGGAGCGGCCGCCACCGGGGACGCCCCGGTCGCGCACCTGTCGTTCGAGCCCCGCGACCCGTCCCGGCTCGATCCGGCCCAGGTGGTGACGCTGCGCCTGTGGCCGGACGGGGGCCGAACCGTCCTGGGAGAGGGTCCGGCGCACGGCCTGCCGATCACCTGGGCCTAGCGCCCGAGGCCGCGGTCGATCGCGATCCTCACCGGCGACGACGCGGGGAGCGGGCCGGAGGGGAGCAAGGGCGGCTGCGCCATGAAGCGGGGTTCCGTGCCGTGGTGCGGCTGGGCGGCGTGGACCAGGAACGGGTGGCACAGGTAGACGTCGCCGGCCTCGCCGGTCGCCAGGGCGACCGGGCGGTGCTCCGAGGCGGGGACGGCCCTGGCCGCCAGCTCCATGAAGGGAAGGCCCGTCTCGCCCACCGGTTCGAGGATCGGCGGGACGTCCAGGTGGGAGCCGGTCCGGATGCGGGTGGGCGCGTCGTCGTCGCTCACGTCCGAGAACAGGAACAGCATCAGCAGGGCGCGGCCCTTAGAGTCCGCGTTCACCCGGTAGGACATGAAGTCGGCCGGGTCGTCGCCGGGGAAGCTGGCGTCGATGTGCCAGCCGTCGTCGCCCGGCTCCTCTTCGCTGGGGAACCGCACCGGGAACGTGCCGAGGCCGCCGCGCGGCAGCCAGGCGCCCTCGCCGACGACCGCGTCGAACGCGGCGTGCAGCCGGGGTGCGCCGGCGGCGGCCCGGAACGGCTCCTGCGCGTAGTCGCCCAGGCGCACGACCGGCCGCGTCCACGTCGAGCGGTCGGCGGGGTCGCAGCCGGTGTCCCGCCAGAGGATCTCGCGGCAGTCGGCGGCCAGGTCGCGGGAGAAGGCCCCCTCAACCCGGACGAAGCCGTCGGCGATAAACGAATCGACGTCGATCATGCCGCCAAGCGTGCCGCCGGGCGGGACGGACCGCCAGCGAATTATCGGCGCCCCGCTTGCCCCGGGCGCCGCCTACCGGCGGACGACGTTCAGTTCGACGCCGCCGACGATGCGGCCGCGCAGCACCTCGGCGAGCCGGTCGGAGACGCGCTGTACCGTGCGGCGCTCGTCGTGGCCGGGGACGACGGCGAACCGGACTGCCACGTCGGCGGACGTGCCCTCGGTGACGCGGACCCCGGTCACGGACTGGTCGGAGCCGAACGCGGCCTCCACGGCGGCGAGGACGTCGGGGTCCTCGTGGGGAGCCGGGATGGGTCGGCCCTCGGCGAGCAGGTGCAGGCGCAGGCCGTCCACGGCGAACGGGACGGGGCCCGCCACGTCCACGACCAGCGCGTCGGCGCCCTCGTCGAGGGTGGCGCGGCACGCGTCCTCGGCGCGGACGGCGACGGGACGGGCGTCGGCGCGCCACGCCTGCATCGTCTCGGTGCAGGTGAAGCCGAGCACGCCGCGCCGCCCGTCGTCGCCGATCAGCGTGGGCAGCGCCATGTCGCTCGACTTCTCGCGGCGCAGCTCGCCGGGGGCGACGTCCTCCTCTTCGGTGAGGACGGCGACGATGGGCACCAGCAGCCGCGCCTTCCGCAGCCGCCGCAGCACGGTGTGGACGCCGACGCGCCCCGCCGCGTACCCGGCGAGCGCCTCGCACAGCCGCGGGTCGGCGCTTCCGTCGTCACCGGGGAACTGTGGTTCGGGAATGGTCAGTCCGGACACGCCAGGAAGGCTATAACCTCCGCCGGACACCGTGGGTGACTATCCGGACACGATACGGCTTCAACCCGGTCGGCCGAGGTCGGCGATCGCCGCGACGGTGCCGCCGCCCGACGGACCCTGGTGGACGGCCGCGACCGACACGAACACCGCGGGGTCGCCCGTGACGGACGCCGCGACGCCCCCGACGCACGCCTTGATCTGCCGGTGCCAGTGCACGTCCGAGTCGTCCAGCATGATGTTGCGGCGCCCTCGAACCGAGCCGCCCGGGTCGGCCTCGCACTTGATGAAGACGTTGACGAGGCGGTCGCCGAGGTCGGCCGTGCGGGGCCGTTCGGGCAGGTCGAGGCCGGTCGCCCGGATCGCGTCCCAGATGCCGTCGGCGTCGAGTGCGTCCTTCATCACACCGTGCCCGGCGCGGTACCGGCCGCCGATGCCGCGCACGTTGCCGACGACGACGATCTGCGCCCGGTCGAGCTCCACGCCGGACGAGCACGACGCCACCGACGAGTACAGCGACAGGTCCCTGTGGATCTGCCCGGCGGACGGCGGCTCGATCTCGCCGAGCGCCACGGCGATGCCGAGCGCGGTCGTGGAGTTGGAGATGTCCATCGACTTGAGGGTGTCCTCGGTGACGACGTCGCGGCCGCGGGACTTGGCGTCGTTGATGGTGTCGAGGGTGAGCAGCGGCGTCTTGGTCTGCACGTAGTGGACGTCGGCGGGGTCGTCGATGCCGGCGGTCTTCATGGCCTCGCGGACGCCGGCGGCGACCGTCTCGACCATCGCGGGGCGGCCGATGTCCTCGGGCAGGATGACGTCGCTCATCGCGACGCCGACCGAGAGGCGCGGCTCGTCCGTCTTCGGCACCGCGGCCGGGTCGACGGTGGCGAACACCGTGGCGTGCGGGCTGAGGACTCCGTCGGTCCCGCCCGACCACACCAGCGGGACGCGCCCCACCTCGTCCGCCGGGCGGGTCCCCTTCTCGATGAGCACCTCGCGGAACGCGCGGTCGGCCAGCAGGCGGGTGTAGTCGTTCACGCCGCCGTTGCCCTCGGTCTTGCCGACGACCGCGAGGACCCGGTCGGCCTCCAGGACGCCGTCGTCGATCAGCCGGGCCAGCCCGGACGCGTCGGTCACGCTCTCGATGGGGATCTTGCGTACTTCGATCGGATCGGGCACGTCATCGCTCCTCAGCTGCTCTGATCACTCGGTCACCACCCTGGTCGCGCTCTACCCCGGTCACGCCTCGACGACCGTCCCGGAGGCGCCGTGCGCGGCGTCGCCCAGCCGCTCCAGCGACGCGATCGCGGCGCGCCGGCCGCCCGCGGCGACGAACCGCCGCACCGCCTCCACCTTCGGGCCCATGCTGCCGCCGGCGAAGTGCCCGGCGGCCGCGAGCCGGGCCAGCTCCGCGGCCGTCGTCCGGCGCAGGGGGCGCGCTTCCGGGGTGCCGAACCCGGTCATCGCGTGCTCCACGTCGGTCGCGATGACCAGGATCTCCGCGCCCAGCCGCCGGGCGAGCAGCTGGGCCGCCAGGTCCTTGTCGACGACGGCCTCGACGCCGCGGAGCGTCCCGGCCACCTTCGCGACGGGCGCGCCGCCGCCGCCGGCCGCGACGACGATGTGGCCGGCGTCCAGCAGCGCCGCCGCGGCGCCGGCGTCCAGGATCTCCAGGGGCTCCGGCGAGGCGACGACGCGGCGCCAGCCGCGGTCCCCGAACTCCCGCCACGTCTCGCCGTGCGCCATGGCGCGCCGTGCCTGCTCTTCCGGGAAGTAGCGGCCGACGGGCTTGGCGGGGCCGGCGAACCCGGGGTCGGCCGCGTCCACCAGCGTGCGGGTCACGACCGTGGCGACCGGGCGGGACACGCCCCGCGCGGCCAGCGCCCGCTCCAGCGCGTTCATGATCATCACACCGATGGTGGCCTGGGTCTGCGCACCGCACCAGTCCAGCGGGACGGGCGGCACCACGCCCGCCGCCAGCTGGTTCTTGATCAGCAGGTTGCCGACCTGCGGCCCGTTGCCGTGCGTGAGGGCGACCCGCGCGCCGGCCGCGACCAGGTCCGCGACCGGGGCCATCGCCCGCTCGATCGCCGCCGCCTGGGCGTCCGGCGTGGCGCTGCCGTCCGACGCGGTCATCGCGTTGCCGCCGAGCGCGATCATGATGCGCGCACCCGTGATCCGCTCCCCGCCGACGCGCTCGCCGTCGAGCGCGTCCCCGCCGTTCCAGCCCACGGCCGAACGCTAGCCCGCGCGGAGGACGGCGCTCATGGGCGAAAGCAGCCCAAGGAGCGCCGCCCGTTCGGCAATCTCCGCCCAACCGCTCAGGGCCGTTGTCTTCAGCGCAGGCGGGCGAGGCGTTCGACGGCCTCGTCGATGACCTCGTCCCGCTTGCAGAACGCGAAGCGGACGAAGTGCGCGCCGGCCTCGGCGTGGTCGTAGAAGACCTGCGAGGGGATCGCGACGACGCCCGCCTTCTCCGGCAGGGCGCGGGTCAGCTCGATCCCGTCGGTGAACCCCAGCGGCCGGATGTCGGCCTGCACGAAGTAGGTGCCCTGCGGCCGGAAGGCGGTGAACCCGGCGGCCTCCAGGCCGGTGATGAGGCGGTCCCGCTTGGCCTGGAGCGACTTGCGCAGCTCCTCCACCCACGGGATCTCGTTGGCCAGCGCGTACGCGGCGGCCCGCTGGTAGGGGGCGCTGACCGCGTAAGTGAGGAACTGCTTCACCGTCTGGACGGCCCGGATGTAGGGGGCGGAGGCCATCACCCAGCCGGTCTTCCAGCCAGTGACGGAGAACGACTTGCCCGCCGACGACACCGACACCGTCCGGTCGCGCATCCCGTCGAGCGTGGCCAGCGGGATGTGCTCGGTGTCGTCGAACGTGAGGTACTCGTAGACCTCGTCGGTGATCGCCACCAGGTCGTGCTCGCGGCAGACGTCCGCGATGGCCTCCAGCTCCGCGCGGGTGAACACGGTCCCGGCCGGGTTGTGCGGCGAGTTCACCAGGATCGCCCGGGTGCGGGGGCCGATCGCGGCGCGCAGCTCGTCGGGGTCGAAGGTGAACCGGCCCTCCGCCGGGCGCAGCGTGACGGGCCTGCGGACCGCACCGGCGAGCGCGATCACGGCGGCGTAGGAGTCGTAGTACGGCTCGAACACGACGACCTCGTCGCCCGGCCCGGCGAGCGCCAGCACCGACGCCGCGATGCCCTCGGTGGCGCCGACGGTGACGAACACCTCGGTCCCCGGGTCGTAGGAGAGCCCGTATCGGTGGAGCCGCTGCGCGGCCACGGCCTCCCGCAGCTCCGGGAGCCCCGGCCCGGGCGGGTACTGGTTCGCCCCCGACCGGATCGCGTCCACGGCGCTGTCGAGCACGGCCTGCGGTCCGTCCTGGTCGGGGAAGCCCTGACCGAGGTTGATGGCGCCGGTCCGCACGGCGAGAGCCGACATCTCGGCGAAGATCGTCTCGCCGAATCCCTGCATGCGCGCTACGAGAGGCTCACCCACGCGACCAGACTAACCGCGCCGGCCCGGCCCATCCGCCTGCCACCGGTCAGCGGGCGACGGCGACCGTGTGCCCGATGGCGGACGCGTCGTCCGCGAGGTCGAGCAGGGCCGCGGCGAGGTCTTCCCGGGCCAGGGAGAAGCCGCCGAGGATGTGGCGGTCGACGGCCTTGCGGTAGCGGCCGGCGCCCGCGCCCTCGGTGAGCCGCGGCGGGCGGACGATCGTCCAGTCGAGCCCGGAGCCGCGGACGACCTCCTCCGCGGCGCGCATGTCGGCGAACGCGTGCTTCAGGATCCGCTGCAGGATCAGCGGCTTGACCACGAACCGGGTCAGCGGGTCGTCGCCGGGCCCTGCGTCCAGTCCGGACGCGCTGACGGCCACCAGCCGCCGGCTCCCGGCGGCGCGCATCGCGGCGACGATGGCGCGCGTGCTGTCGGCGCAGACGGTCGTCGGCGCGCGGCCCTCGCGGGTCCCGATGGCGGTGATGACGGCGTCGCTCCCCTTCACCGCCTCCTCGATCGCGGCGGGGTCCACGACGTCGGCCTGGACGACGCCGGCCGCCTCCCGCAGTCCGCCGGGCAGCCGTGCCGGGTCGCGGACGACGGCGGTCACCTCGTCCCCGCCGTCGAGCGCGCGCCGGACGAGCCGGACGCCGGTGCCGCCGGTCGCCCCGAAGATCGTGAGTCTCATGCCCCACCTCGGTTAGTGAATTTTTACTAACCCCTACCCTGGTCAGTGTTCACTCACCTGTCAAGGCGGGCTTCGGCGCAAGGGAGCTTCATTGGGCGCGCGGGAACGGATTCTGGACGCCGCGGCGGACGTCATGCGCCGGGACGGGGTGGCCCGCGCCACCACCAAGGAGATCGCGAAGGCCGCCGGCTACTCCGAGGCCCTGCTGTACAAGCACTTCCGCGACAAGGAGGAGCTGATGCTGCACGTGCTGAAGGAGCGGATGCCGGCCTTCACCGCGTCGCACGCCGCCGGCGAGGGGACCGTGGAGGGCAACCTCGTCGCCGTCGTCCACGGCGCGCTGCGCTTCTACCGCGCCGCGTTCCCGATGATGGTCTCCATGGTGGCGCAGCCGCGGCTGATGGAGACGATGCGGGACTCGCTGCGCAAGTACGGCGCGGGCCCGCGGGAGCCGGTCCTGGCGCTGGCCCGGTACCTGGACGCCGAACGCGAGCTCGGCCGCGTCGCGGCGGGCGCCGACACCGGCGCCGTCGCGGCGCTGCTGATGGGCGCCTGCTTCCAGCAGGGGTTCCTGCGCTACTTCGCCGAAGGCCCCGCCGGCTCCGACCCGCCGGAGTCGGCGGCGCGCGACCTCGTCCGGCCCGTCCTGGCCGAATTGGCCCCGGGAGCTAAGGCGCCAGGCGGGTCTTGACGACCTTGCCCATCGCGTTGCGCGGCAGGGAGTCGACCAGGTGCACCACGCGGGGGCGCTTGTGCACCGACAGACTGCCGGCGACGAAGTCGATGAGCTGCCTCTCCCCCACCCCGTCCGCGACGACGTAGGCGGTGACCTGCTCGCCGAGGTCGTCGTGGGGGGTGCCGACGACCGCGGCCTCCCGGACGGCGGGGTGCGCGAGCAGCGCGTTCTCGATCTCGCCCGCGCCGATGCGGTAGCCGCCGCTCTTGATGAGGTCGGTGGACGCGCGGCCGACGATCCGGTGCCAGCCGTCCGGGCCGATGGTCGCGATGTCGCCGGTGCGGAACCAGCCGTCCCCGGTGAACGACTCCGCGGTGGCCTCGGGGCGGTTGAGGTAGCCCTTGAACAGCAGCGGCGCCCGGACGTGGAGCTCGCCCGGCGTCTCCCCGTCGCGCGGGGCCGGGCCGCCGTCCTCGGCCGCCAGCCGCGTCTCGACGCCGGGCAGCGGGGTGCCGACGTAGCCGGGGCGCCGGTCCCCGGCGGCGCGCGCGCTGACCGTGATGAGGGTCTCGGTCATGCCGTAGCGCTCGACCGGGCGGTGCCCGGTGAGGTCCGCGAGCCGCTCGAAGACCGGCACGGGGAGGGGCGCGCTGCCGGAGACGAGCAGCCGCGCGCCGCGCAGCGCCCGCGCCGCGGCCGGGTCGGCCGCGGTCCGCGACCAGACGGTGGGGACGCCGAAGAACAGGCTCCCGCCGTCGTCCTGCGCCGCCGCCGCGTACGCCTCGGGCTTCGGGCGGCCCGTGTGGACGAGCGGCGACCCCACCCGCAGTGCCCCGAGGACCCCGAGGACGAGGCCGTGCACGTGGAAGAGCGGCAGCCCGTGGACGAGGACGTCGCCGGGCGTCCAGGCCCAGGCCGCGGCGAGGGCGTCGAGCCCGGCGGCGATCGCCCCCCGCGAGATCAGCACGCCCTTGGGGGCGCCGGTCGTCCCGCTCGTGTAGAGGATCATCGCCGTCGCACCGGCGTCCGCCCCGGTGCGCTCGCCTCCGTTGCGCGGGAGGGCGTCGACGGGGACCAGCGGCGGATCGCCGTCCGCCCGCTCGGCGCCGCCGGCGGCCAGCAGCAGGCTCGCCCCCGAGTCGCCGAGGATGTGCGCGCGTTCGGCGGGCCCGGAGTCGGGCGGCAGCGGCACCACCGGGACGCCTGCGAGCACGCCGCCGACCACGGCCGCGACCGTCTCCGCCGTCGCGGTGGCGTGCACCGCGACGGCGTCCGCGCCGCGGATCTCGGCGGCGACGGCCGACGCCCAGCCGAGCAGCTCGTCGCGCGCCAGTTCCCGCCCGGCGATCCGCACCGGGCCGCCCGACTCTCCGAACAGGTCCATCACTCGCCCCTCTCCCGCTCGTCCTGCGTGTCCATCTCGTCCAGCCAGGCCAGCACCGCCGCGTTGTGCTCGCCGAGCAGGGGCGGCGCGGTGTGCTCGCGCGGCGGCGCGCCGTCGAAGCGCAGCGGCGGCCCGGGCAGCTCGATCGGCCCGAGCCGCGGGTGGTCGACCTCGATGACGAGGCCCTGCGAGCGGGTCTGCTCCCACTCGTACACCTCGTCGATCGACCGGATCGCCCCCGCGGGGACGCCCGCCTCGCCGAGGCGCGCCAGCCAGGTGTCGCGGGTGTCGCCGCCGAGGACCCGCTCGATGTCGGCGGTCAGCGCGGCGCGGTTCGCGGAGCGGTCCGGGATCGTCGCGTACCGGGGGTCGCCGGGGTCGAGGCCGACGACCGGCGCGAACCGGCGCCAGATGTTCTGGTTGGCGACGCCGATCTGGAGCTGCCCGTCCTTGCAGCGGAACGTTCCGTAGGGCGCGATCGCCGGGTGGTCGTTGCCGGCCGACTCGGGGACCTCGCGGGCGACGGTCCAGCGCGTCCCCTGGAACATGTGGGCGCCGACCACCGACGCCAGCAGCGACGTGCGGACGACCGTGCCGCGCCCGGTGCGGGCCCGCTCGTACAGGGCGGCCAGGACCCCGGCGACGCCGTTGCCCGCGGCGAGGAGGTCGGCAATCGACAGCCCGACCTTGCTCGGCGTGCCCGGCGGGCCGGTGACGCTCATGATGCCGGCCTCGCCCTGCACGATCGCGTCGTAGCCGGGGCGCCCGCCCTCCGGCCCGTCGTGCCCGAACCCGCTGATCGACAGGACGATCAGGCCCGGGTTCAGCTCGTGCAGCCGCTCTACCGGGAAGCCGAGCCGGTCGAGGACGCCCGGCCGGAAGTTCTCCACGAGGACGTCGGCGTGCCGCACCAGCCTGGCCAGGGTGTCGCTGCCCTCGTCCGACTTCAGGTCGAGGGTGACCGACTCCTTGTTCCGGTTGATCGACAGGTAGTAGGTGCTGATCCGGTCGTCGCCCGCGAACGGCGGGCCCCAGCCGCGGGTCTCGTCGCCGCCGGGCTGCTCGACCTTGATCACTCTGGCGCCGAGGTCGGCGAGCGTCATCGTGGCCTGCGGGCCCGCCACGACGCGGCTGAGGTCGACGATCACGACGCCTTCGAGCGGTCCGGGCAAGGACGTCCTCCTTCGGGGGGCGGCACCAGGCAGTATGCCGTCCGCCCCCGGCCGGGCGGGACCCGCCCGGCGCGGCCTCACCGGCTCAGCGCGGTCTCCCGCTCGATGCGCGACAGCTTCTCGGGGTTGCGGACGATGTACAGCCCGGTGATGAGGCCGTCCTCGACCCGCATGGCCACGGCGCCGTGGAGCTCGCCGTTCATCCGCAGGACGAGGCCGGGCCATCCGTTGAGCTGGAGCGGCACGCCCGTCAGCCGGCCGCCCACCTTGTCCCAGCCGACGGCCAGCAGGCGCGCCACCTTGCGGGCCCCGGCGACGGGCCGCGGCACGGCCTTCCTGACTCCGCCGCCGTCGCTCATGAGGACGACGTCCGGCGCGAGGACGTCCAGCAGCCCCTGCAGGTCCCCGGTCTCGACCGCCCGCTGGAACGCCTGGACGGCCGCCCGGGTCTCGGCCGGGGACGCGGCCTCGCGCGGCCGCCGGGCGGCGACGTGCGAGCGTGCCCGGTGCGCGGTCTGGCGGACCGTCGCGGGGTTCTTGCCGACGGCTTCGGCGATCTCGTCGTAGGGCACGTCGAACACCTCGCGCAGCACGAACACGGCGCGTTCCACGGGGTTGAGCGACTCCAGCACCAGCAGCATCGCCATCGAGACGCTCTCGGTCAGGACCACGTCCTCCGCCACGTCGGGCGTGGTCAGCAGCGGCTCGGGCAGCCACGATCCGATGTAGGACTCCCGGCGGCGGCCGAGCGTGCGCAGCCGGGTCAGCGCCTGGCGGGTGGCGATCCGCACCAGGTACGCGCGCCGGTCCCGGACCGTGGCGAGGTCGACGCCGACCCACCGCAGCCAGGTCTCCTGCAGCACGTCCTCGGCGTCGGCCGCCGACCCGAGCATCTCGTAGGCGACGGTGAACAGCAGGTCGCGATGGGTGACGAAGGTGTCGGTGGCGGAGTCCATGCCCATGGGACTCCACGCCCGCTCTCCGTGTGACATCCGGAGCCGGTGGCGCACATCACAGGACGGCCCTGTCACGGGGGGTTGGGCCGCCGGCATCTCTTGCGTGACCAGACGTCCTACCAGCGAACCTTGCCACCAGGAGAACCTCGTGAACATCGCTTTGTGGATCGCCGCCGGCCTGCTCGCCGTGATCGCCCTGGGCGGCGGCGTCACCAAGACGTTCCTCCCGAAGGAGAAACTGTCCGCGCACAGCGGCGGCGAATGGACCCGGCACGCGCCGGCCGGTTTCGTGAAGACGCTCGGGGTCCTCGAGCTGCTGGCGGCCGCCGGCCTGGTCCTGCCCGGAGCGCTGGACATCGCGCCGGTCATGGTGCCGGTGACCGCGGTCTGCTGGGTCCTGCTCATGATCGGCGCGATGGTCACCCACGGGCGCCTGGGCCAGTTCGGCCTCGTGCTGCTGAACGCCTTCTACCTCGCCGCGGCGGTCTTCGTCGCGGTCGGCCGTTTCGCCGTGGAGCCCTTCACCGGCTGACCTGTGCGCACGCCCGGCCCGGCTCGGCACCGGGTAAATCGCTGGTGCGGTGATCTTGGCGGCTGCCAGGATCACCGCATGACCGTTGCGCGCGTGGACATGCTGAACCGGCAGCTCGACATCGCCTGGGCACTGCTCGAATACCACCTCGACGGCCTCGACGACGCGCTCTGCCTCTGGGAGCCCGAGGCGTACTGCTGGACGGTCCGGCCGGACGCCGAGGGACGCTGGGTCGCCGACTGGGAGGTGCCGGAACCCGATCCCGTCCCGGCCGTCACGATCGGCTGGGTGACCTGGCACATCGGCTACTGGTGGACCACCACGCTCGGGCACTGCTTCAAGGGCGGCGCGCCCGAGCGCACCGAGATCACCTGGCCGGGCGGTGCCGATGCGGCGGCCCGCTGGCTGCGCGAGCTGCACCAGGAATGGCGGACCGGCCTGGCCGGGCTGGGCGACGCCGACCTCGACTCCGCCGACCGGACCGCCGGGCTGCCGTGGGCGGCGGAGCTGACGATGGGGGACGTGGCGGGCTGGGTGAACATCGAGCTGACCAAGAACGTCGCCGAGATCGGCCTGCTGCGCAACCTGCACGGCGCGCGCGGCATCACCGCCGGCCGCTGACCGGAGCCGGCGCGGCGGTGCCGTCCTTGGGGGCTAGGTAGCATCGGCACCGCGCGCCGGGGGGAGGGCACCGCATGCCGATCGAGAGCGACCACCGCGGGTCCGACTCGCCGTACATCGCGCGTGTGTGGCGCGGGCGCGCCAGCGGGACGGGGCGCCTGACGTCGGTCGCGACGTCGCACTGGGAGTTCGTCTTCTGGGAGTTCGAGGGCGTCCTGCACGCCTCGCTCCGGGGTCCGGAGACGGCCGCGTCGACCGTGGAGATGGCGGGCGAGTCGGAATCGTTCGGGATCGCGCTCGCGCACGGGACGTCGATGCCGCATCTGCCCGCCGCCCGGCTCGTCGACTCCGAGTTGGAGAGCCCTCACGCGGACGGGCGCGTCTTCGTCCTGCGGGGCGAGGAGTGGGCCATCCCCGGCTTCGACAGCGCGGAGGACTTCGTCGGGAGGCTCGTGCGCGAGGGCGTGCTCAGACGCGACCCGCTCGTGGACGAGGTCGTGCAGGGCGGTACCGCCGGCGTGGGGGCCCGGTCCGTTGAGCGGCGCGTCGCCGCCGCGACGGGACTGACCCAGGGCGCGATCCGGCAGATCGATCGCGCCCGGCACGCCGCCGTGCTGCTGCGTGAGGGCCTGCCGTGCCTTGAGGTCGTGCACCGGCTCGGCTACTACGACCAGCCGCATCTGGCGAGGTCGCTGCAGCGGTTCATCGGCCGGACGGCGACTCGGCTGCGGGAGCCCGAGCGCACCGCGGAGCCCCTGTCGCTTCTGTACAAGATCGAGGGCGACGCGCGTTTCTAGGGTTGGTCCCCCGCGGCGAACGACCGCGCGGACCGACCTCAGAAAGGCACGACCCTATGTCGCAGGGCACTGTCACTTCGGCCGACGGCACCGCCATCGCCTACACCGCGTGGGGCGACGGCGACCCGATCGTCCTGATCGACGGCGCGACCGCGCACCGCGCCACGACCCCGGAGAACGCGCAGACGGCGGAGCTGCTCGCCGGCGGGTTCCTGGTGATCAACTACGACCGGCGCGGGCGCGGGGACAGCGGGGACACCGCCCCCTACGCCGTCGAGCGCGAGTTCGAGGACCTCGCCGCGATCATCGAGCGGGCGGGCGGCGGTCGTCCGGCGACCGTGTTCGGCTGGTCGTCCGGCGGGCACCTCGCGCTCAACGCGGCGCAGGCCGGCGTGCCGATCGCGCGCCTGGCGCTGTTCGAGCCGCCGGTCATCGCCGACGACGGCCATCCGCCGCTTCCGCCCGACTACGTCGAGCGGCTCGACGCCGCCGTGGCCGAGGGCCGCCCCGGGGACGCCGTGGAGCTGTTCCTGACCGCCGTCGCGGGGATGCCCGAGGAGGCCGTCGGCGGGATGCGCGAGGCCGACTTCTGGCCGGCGCTGGAGGCGGTCGCGCCGACGATCGCCTACGACGGCCGGAACGTCGGGGACACCATGTCCGGCAAGCCGCTCCGCGGCGACCTGTGGGACAAGGTCGGCGTGCCCGTCCTCGTCCTCTACGGCGAGGACACCTGGCCCCACCTCGCCACCGGCGCGCGGGCGCTGGCCGACCACCTGCCGACCGCGACGCTGAAGGCGGTCCCCGGCGAGAACCACAGCACGAGCCCGTCCGTCCTCGCGCCGGTGCTGCGCGACTTCGCCGAGGGAGCCTGACATGGGGAAGATCGTCGTTACCGAGTTCATCTCCCTGGACGGCGTCGTCGAGGCGCCCGGCGGCGAGGACTTCAAGTACCCGAACTGGAGCTTCGAGTTCGACCGCGGGCCGGACGGCGAGCAGTTCAAGACCGACGAGGCGCTCGCGTCCGAGGCGCTGCTGCTGGGCCGCGCCACCTACGAGGGGTTCGCCTCCGCCTGGCCGCACGAGGAGGGCGAGCTGGCCGACAAGTACAACGGCATGCCGAAGTACGTCGTCTCCGGCACGCTCACGGACCCCGGATGGAACAACACGTCCGTGCTCTCGGGCGACCTGGCGGAGGAGGTCGGCCGGCTGAAGCGGGACGTCGGCGGCGAGATCTCGGTGGCGGGCAGCACCCGGCTCGTCCAGGGGCTGCTCGCGGGTGACCTGGTCGACGAGATCCGGCTCATGTGGTTCCCCGTGATCCTCGGCCACGGCCGGCGGCTGTGGACGGAGACGCCCGACATGAGCGCCTGGACCCTGACCGAGACGACGAGATACGGCAAGGACGCACTGGTGACCATCCACCGGCGCGCCCGCTGACGTCCGGGTTCCGCCTGCGGCCGATCACCGGGGCGGAAGGGAGATCGCGCCGGGCGTGTAGGGGGTGATCTCGATCTCCGTGACGAGCCCGGCCCCGAGCCGGAAGCGGACCAGCGCGAACGCGTGGCCGCCCGGCGCGATGACCGCTCCGGGGTGCCCGGCCACGAGGACCGGTGCGGCGGCGGCGATCCGGTCGATGAAGGACCTCGTCTCCTCGGCCACGGCCGCGGCCCCGCTGACGCGGCCCTTCGCGCCCGCCGGAAGCAGCCGGGGATCGGCGGTCCGGACGGCGTCCGGCGCCATCAGGGTGACGAGCCGCGCGATGTCACCGCCGCGCGCCGCCGCGAGGAAGGCCTCGACGATCTCGAGGTGCCCGGGATGGGCGGCGGGCTCGGCCGGGCGGGGCCCGCGGAGCCTGGCGCGCGCACGGCTGGCGAGCTTCTTCGCCGACGCCGGTGTCGTGTCGAGCACGGCGGCGATCTGGTCGAACGGGACGGCGAACAGGTCGTGGAGGACGTAGGCCACCCGCTGTCTCGGTGACAGTTCGCCAAGGAGCACGAGCAGCGCCCTGGACACGGCCTCGCGGCGGAGGAACGCCTCGTCGGCGCCGAGCTGCTCGCCCGGGATGTCCGCGGACGCCAGCGGGAGTTCGCCGCGCCGCTCGCGGGCCCGGAGGAGGTCGAGGCACAGCCGGGCGGTCACGGTGGTGAACCAGCCGTCCAGGTTGGTGATCTCGGCCGTGTCCGCGGCCTGCACTCGCGCCCACGCGTTCTGGACCGCGTCCTCGGCGTCGTGGTGCGAGCCGACGATCCGGTGCGCCAGCGACAGCAGCCGGGGCCGTGCCGCCTCGAACCGTTCAACGAGTTCCACGGGAAGGGTCACCTTTCATGCGTGCTCGGCGTCAGGAGGGACGAGAGCACAACGACATGACGAGCACGTCCCGTGGAGGACACGACAATGAGCGTACAGATCGTCCGGTTCAGCACCGACGCCGGGCGGATACCCGAGGTCGAGGACGCCGTAGGCAAGCTCTTCGCCGCGCTGGAGGAGGCGGCGCCGGCCGGTACGGAGTACACCGCGGTCCGTGCAGGTGAGGACGGCGAGAAGGCGGAGTTCCTGCTGACACTGCGTCTCGCCGACGGCGCCGCCAATCCCCTTTTGCAGCTCCCGGAGGCCCTGGCGTTCAGGGCCAAGGTCGCGGAGTGGGCGGGGGCGCCGGTCCCGCCGCAGCCGGTCACCGTGCTGGGACGGTACTCGCGCTGATGGCGGCGCTGGAGACCGGGCTGCTCGTCGCGACCGTCGGCTGCGTGCTGGCCAACTCCTTCGAGGTGGTGGCCAAGGCCGTCCGGGCGGACTTCGTCATCCAGAACTGCACCGAGGTCGGCGTGGCGCGGAAATGGATTCCGCACCTCGCCGTCCTTGAGGGAGCCGGGGTCGCGGGACTGGTCCTCGGACTGCTCGGCCTGCCGCTCCTCGGCCTGGCGGCCGCCGCCGGGCTGGTGCTGTTCTTCGCCGGAGCGGTCGTCGTCCACGTCCGGGCGCGGGTGCTGCACAACATCGCCTTCCCGCTGCTCTTCCTGGGTCTGGCGGTGGCGGCCGCGGCCCATTTCGCGCAGTGACCCGGCTGACTCGTCGTCGAGGACGGCGGAAAGGGCCGTCACCCGTCCTGACGGTGCCGGAGCCGGCGCAGATCCTCCTTGGCCCGCCGCGCCGCCTCCTCGGCCCGCCGCGCGATCTCGGCCGACGCCTGCTCCGCGGCCCCCCGCGCGTCCCCGCCCAGCTGACCGGCCGCCCGCTCGACCTCGGCCTGCCGGGCGGCGATCCGCTCGGTCAGCTCGCGCCGGGCGGCCCCCACCCGGGCGGACTCCCGCTCGATCGCCGCCTGCCGGGCGGCTTCCCGGTCGGCCCTCGCGTCAGGGTTCCGGGCCTCCCGTCCACCGCTGCGTCGTCTGATGACGACGTATGCGATCGGAAGGCCGAGAAGAACGGCGATCACCGCCGCCGCGAAGAGCCACCAGGCCAAGCCCACAACGCGCCTCCTGGGAGGGGGTAAGCGAATCGAACTCCTGCCGGTAATCGTTCCACGGGCCGGTGGTGTCAGGAGTCGAGGACGGCGGCGACGGCCTCGATCTCCACGAGCTGGTCGTCGTACCCCAGCACGGTGACGCCCATCAGCGTGCTGGGGACGTCGTGGTCGCCGAACGCGTCCCGGACGACCTCCCAGGCGTTCACCAGGTCGGGCCGGCGGCTGGACGCGACGAGCACCCTCGTGCTGATGACGTCCTCCAGGGACGCCCCGGCGTCCTTCAGGGCGGTCCGCATGTTCTCGACGGCCTTCGCCGCCTGCCCCGCGTAGTCACCGGGCGCCGCCGTGGACCCGTCCTCGTTCAGCGGGCAGGCCCCGGCCAGGAAGATCAGCCGGGCCTCGGCGGGGGCCGTCGCCGCGTAGGCGTATTCGGCGACGTCGGACAGGGAGGAGGAGCGGATCAACGTGATGGCACGACCCACGGCTGTTTCCTTTCGCATGAGGGAGAAGCCTGATCATCGTGTCAAAGAGCGCTCGGCGCGGTTGAGGTGCTCCAAGGCGGCGGACGTGGCGTCGTCGGCGGGGAGGTAGACGATCAGCAAGAAGTTCCGCGACGCCGCTCGCCACCCCGAGGTCGCCTTCTCCGTGGACGACCTCGCGTCCATCGACCCCTGGGCACCGCGCGCGATCGAGATCAGGGGCCGCGCGGAAACACACCTCACCGGCGGCGAAGAGGTCGGCAAGCGCATCAACGCGAACATGCCGTTCGACGCGGCATGGATCCGCATCCACGCCCGCCGCATCCTGACCCGGGGAATCGACACCGACCCCTTCGACCTCTCCGCCAGAGACGTCCCATGACCCACCCCCGACATCAGCACTGCCCCCACTGGAGGCCGGAGGGGCGGAATCCGAGGTGCGTGCTGTAGCGGGCGCCGTGAGGCGCGGTGAGCCGGGTGCCTCGGTGGAGCGTCCCGGTCTCGAAGGCGATGACCGTTCCCGCCGGTCCGGCACCGGGTCAGCCAGCGCGAAAGATGCACACAAATCCTTTCCGCCCCGAAGTGATTCGGCGCGAACGAAACCGGCATATCGCGGTGATCAGCTCTATAGCCTGACGAGATGAGCAACGATGATCGGCTCGCCACGGGGATCGGGCCGGCTGCGGTGACCGCACTTCCCCAGGCTGCGGCCGCGGACGACACGGACACCGCGCCTCTCTGGTGCGCGCGGCTGGCCCAGTTCGGGATGATCGGGGCGGCCCAGGACCACTTCCGTCCGGCGGCCGAAGGCGGCGACCTCGCCGCCGTCAAGTGCATGGTCTGGCTGGCCTGGGAGGCGGGTCAGGACGGGGACGCGGTGACGTGGCTCCGCCGGGCCGCCCAGGCCGACGACCCGTGGGCGATGTTCGAGCTGGGACGCTCCCTCCCCGGCGAGGCGGAGCAGTGGTACCGCAGGGCCGCGGAGAAGGGCGACGGCCTGGCGATGAACAACCTCGGCTCCCTCCTCAGCCGCGCCGGTCGCCGCGAGGAGGCGATGGACTGGTACCGCCGCGCCGCCGAGGCCGGGGTCGAACTCGCGATGAACAACCTCGCCGTCCAGCACGTCCTCCAGGGCGACACGGAGAGCGCCGGGCAGTGGTTCCGCCGGGCCGCCGACGCGGGCAACGTCGACGGGATGGCCAACCTCGGGCGCCTGAAGCTGGAGACCGACGACCTCCGGGAAGCCGAGACCTGGCTGACCCGCGCGGCCGAGAGGGGCCACCCGGGCGCCGCGGAACTGCTCGCCGATCTGCTGACGCGGACCGGCCGCCCCGGCGAGGCCGAGAACTGGCGGGCCGGGAGGGTCCCCGGGCGGTGATCGTCAATGTGGATCGGAGCAGCGTCGCCATGGGCGATGACGTTCTCCCGCATGCCGAGACGGTCGACCTGCCGCCCGAGACGTCCCTGGCCGACGTCGTCGCGCACCTCCTGGAACGGCGCTTCCTCGCCCTGATCGCGGGCGGCGAGGCCACGTGGATCCTTGAGGCGGAGCGTCCGCTCGCGGTAGTGGCGCAGCAGTGGGACGAACCACGCTTTCTCGTCGATTCGTCACGGCCGATCAGTTCCTTCGGCGCCGGAGGCCGGGTCTCGCTCATGTTCCGATACTGGAAGCAGAACGACCCCGGCCATGTCTTCGCGGAACTCGCCGCCGGACGCGAACCCGAGCGCTGACACGGCCGAAGCACCCGGAGCACCATGCCCCTGGCGTTCTCAGAGGGTGTCGAGGGGTGCAGAGGGGAGGCCGCCGGAGAGTTCGGGGTAGCCCGGGCCCCGGTCGAAGAAGGGGGCCGGGCCGCGTTCGGTGCGTAGGCGGTCGCGCAGGGCCGTGGTCGCTTCCTCGTCCACGGTGCCGCCGGTCAGGATGACGCCGTAGTCGGTGCGGGCGCCTTCGATCGACACCTTGCCGTCGCGGACGTCGGCGGCCACGCGGGACGGGTCGCGGTTCAGGGGGTCCCCCCAGCCTCCGCCGCCCGTGGTGCGGATGCGGATGACCTGGCCCGCCTTCACCGGGTGGTCGTCCACGAGCCCCTCCATCTCCTCGCCGTCGATGTCCACGCGGAAGGGGCGTCCCGCGCGGCCGCCGTTGACGCCCCAGCACGACAGGATCGACCGGTCGGCGATCGACATGAACGAGGCGTCGCGGAGCATCCGGATGTGCTTGTCGTAGCCGAGGCCGCCGCGGAACTCCCCCGGGCCGCCGGAGTCGACGGCCAGGCCGAGCCGCTCGACGACGAACGGCCAGCGGGCCTCGGCGAACTCGGCGGGGATGTTGCGGGAGTCGGGGACGACGTGGATGGTGTCCTCGCCATCGGCGTAGTACCGGCCGCCGGAGCCGCCGCCGAGGACCTCGCGCATCAGGTAAGGGCCGCGGTCGTCCTCGCCGTAGACGCCGGTGTAGCGGATGGTCTCCTGGTCGGCGGGCATCCGGCCGTTCGTCGCCTTCGCCAGGACGCCCGCCAGGACGCCGAGGAGGCGCAGGATGACGAACGTGCGGGCGTTGGTCGGGGCGGGGAAGACGGGCGTGAGGAGGGTCCCCTTCTCCGGGAAGCGCATCTCGATGAGGGGCACCACGCCCTCGTTCACGTCGAGTTCGGCGGCGCGTTCGGGGGTGTCGGCCAGGTTCCGCAGGACGGGCGCCAGCCATTTCTTCAGGAACACGCCGTCCGCGTAGTCGCCCGCGTGGTTGATGGGGCCCTTGGCCTGCGGCGATGTGCCGGCGAAGTCGATGACCAGGGGGACGTCCGCCGACTTGTCGACGGTCAGCGTGATGCGCTGGGCGTGCAGGCGGGGCGGGTCGACGCCGTCGTGCTCGGCGTAGTCCTCCCAGACGAACGTCCCGTCCGGGATCTTGGCGAGCAGCTCGCGGCGGAACGTCTCGGTGGTCTTGTCGATGACGGCGTCGAAGCACGCCTCGACGGCCGCGCGGCCGTAGCGGTCGAACAGCTCGCCGAGTCGCCGGGCGCCCATGAGGCAGGCCGAGCATTCGGCGTCCAGGTCGCCGGCGAGGGAGTCGGGCATCCGGGAGTTGCGGGTCATGATGGTCAGCGCGGCCTCGTTCGGGACGCCCCGGTCCCACAGCTTGATCGGGGGGACCATCAGGCCCTCCTCGAACGCGCTGCGGGCGTGGCTCGGCATCGACCCCGGGACGGCGCCGCCGATGTCGTCGTGGTGCCCGAACGCCTGCACGAACGCGACGACCTCGCCGCCGTGGAACACCGGGACCGTCACGCACAGGTCGGGCAGGTGCCCGATGCCGCCTTCCGACAGGTACACGTCGTTGTGGAAGAACACGTCGCCGGGACGCATCTCGTCGAGGGGGAAGTCGCGGGCGATCGGCTGGACGAGGGCGGAGTACGAGCGCCCGGTGAGCTTGCGGAGGCGGCGGTCGTGGATGCCCGCCCGGAAGTCGTGCGCGTCCCGGATCATCGGGGAGCGGGCCGTGCGCGCGATGGCCGTCTCGACCTCGCGCTCGACGGACGCGAGCGTCCCCTCGACGATCTCCAGCAGGATCGGGTCGATGCCGGTGCCCGTCGCCGTGTTCATGACCTCGCCGTTCATGGCCGCACCCTTCCGCCGCTCGCGGTGATCACGAGGTTGCCGCGGGGGTCGGGTTCCGCGGTGAAGCCCGGGTGGAGCGGGACCGTCGAGCCGAACTCCTCGATCACGGCGGGCCCCTCGACCACGTCGCCCGGGGCGAGTCCCTCGCGCCGGTAGACGGGCGTCTCCTGCCAGTCGTCGAAGAAGACGGGCCGAACGCCGGTGCGGGCGCGCGACGGGTCGCCGTCCCCCGGCGGACGCTCCGGGAGGCGGGGCCGGGCGATCGGGCCGATGCCCGAGACGCGCAGGTTGACCCACTCGACGGGATGGCGCGGATCGTCGCGGTGGCAGTAGCCGTACAGGGACTCGTGGGCGTCGTGGAAGCGGCGGACGACCTCGGCGCGGAACGCGTCGTCCGGCTCGCCGGCGGGCGCGGGGACCCGCACCTCGAACGCCTGCCCGTAGTACCGCAGGTCCGCGGAGCGGGCGGCGCGGCCCGCACCGGGCGCGAAGCCCTCCAGGGCGAGGGCCTCGGCCGCCTCGGCCTCCAGGTCGGCGTAGATCCCGGCGAGGAGCGCGGGGTCGAGTTCGGCGTCGCGGACGACGCGGGTCCGGACGTAGTCGTTCTTCACGTCCACCGTGAGCAGCCCGAACGCCGACAGGTTGCCGGGGTTCTCCGGGACCACCGCGGCGGGCATGCCGAGGACGTCGAGCAGCCGGCACGCGAGCAGCGGGCCGGAGCCGCCGAACACGACGAGCGGGTAGTCGCGGACGTCCAGGCCGCGCTTCACCGTGATCTGCCGGATGGCGTTGGCCTGGTTCCACGCCGAGATCTCCAGTACGCCCGCGGCGGCCTCCTCGAACCGCAGGCCCAGCTCGCCGGCGAGGGCGTCGACGCCCGCCGCGGCGGCGCCCACGTCCAGGGGCACCTCCCCGCCGAGCAGGTGCGGCGGGATGCGGCCGAGGACGGCGTGCGCGTCGGTGACCGTCACCTCGGCGCCGCCGCGCCCGTAGCAGAGCGGCCCCGGGTCGGCGCCCGCGCTGCGCGGCCCGACCTTCAGCGCGCCCTCCGGCGAGCGCCACGCGACCGAGCCGCCGCCCGCACCGACCGTGACGATGTCGATCATCGGGATCTTGACGGGGTGCCGCCCGATCGACCCCTCGGTGGTGAGGGCCGGCTCGCCGTCCAGGACGACCGCGACGTCCGTGGACGTCCCGCCGCCGTCGAGCGTCACCACCGACCCGTGCCCGCTGCGGGCGACGACGAACGCCGCGCCGAGCGCGCCCGCCGCCGGGCCGGACAGCACGGTCGTGATCGGCTGCCGCGCGACCTCCTCCGCCGACAGCACGCCCCCGTTGCTCTTCATCACCAGCAGCGGGGCCGTCACCTGCCCGGCGATACGGGACAGGTAGCCGTTCATCGCGGGCTTGACGGCGGCGTCCACGAGGGTCGTGACCGACCGCTCGTACTCGCGGTACTCGCGCAGCACCTCGCACGACAGCGACACCACGGCGTCCGGGTGCTCGCCGGCGAGGATCTCGCGCATCCTCAGCTCGTGCGACGGGTCGGCGTAGGAGTGCAGGAGGCACACGCCGATCGCGAGGATGCCCGCCTCCCGGAACCAGCGGGCCGCCGCGACCGCCGACTCCTCGTCGAACGGGCGCAGCTCCGCGCCGGTGTGGTCGAGCCGCCCGCCGACCGTCCGCACCCGGTGCACCGGGACGATCCGCGGCGGCTTCACCCAGAAGTAGCTGTTGCCGTACCCGTCCGGGACGCTCTGCCGCGCGATCTCCAGGATCGACCCGAAGCCCTCCGTGGTGATGAAGCCGAGGTCGTCGAGGCGGTCCTCCAGGAGCCGGTTCGTCGCGACGGTCGTGCCGTGCGACAGCGCCGCGACGTCGCCCGGCTCCCCGCCGAGCAGGCCGAGGACCTTGGCGACGCCCGCCGCGAACCCCTCCGCGGGGTCCGCGGGCGTCGAGGGCGTCTTGGTGGTGACGAGCCCTCCCCCGTCCTCGTCCAGCGCGACGACGTCGGTGAACGTCCCGCCCGTGTCGATCCCGATCCGCAGCCGCCGTGCCATGCCCAAGGTCTACCGGACGGCCCCCACCTGCGGAACCGTCGTGATCTGCCAACGGACGCGGTGTTCTTTCGTCAGGCCCCGCTCCCGCTAGGCTGGGCGGTTCCATCCGACCGACGCATCCGACGAGACCGCTGGAGCCCCTACATGGCGCTTGAACGCCCCGAGATCGACTTCCCCGAGGGCCGGCCGCCCGAGTACCTCGACATCACCGACATCACCGAGGGCGACGGCCCCGAGGCCGCCAAGGGCTCGAACGTGTCGATGCACTACGTCGGCGTGTCGTGGTCGACGGGCGAGGAGTTCGACGCGTCCTGGAACCGGGGGTCCACCCTCGACTTCCAGCTCGGCACCGGCCGGGTCATCAAGGGCTGGGACATGGGCATCGCCGGCATGAAGGTCGGCGGGCGCCGCAAGCTCGTCATCCCGCCGCACCTCGCCTACGGCGACCGCAGCCCGAGCCCCGCCATCAAGCCCGGCGAGACCCTCATCTTCGTCGTCGACCTGGTGGACGTGAAGTAGCTCAGCGGTCGCGGGACCTGCCCAGCAGGTAGCCGAGTGCGACGCCGGTCAGTGCGGCGGCCGCGCCGGCGCCGAACGCGGCGGCCATCGGCCAGGCCGCGGACTGGACCTCCGTCCGGGGGGCCGGTGCCGCCGCGGCGCGTCCCGCGTAGACGGTGCCGGTCCCGGAGGGAGTCCCCGGGGCCGGCGCCGCGGCCTCGGGCGTGGCGGCTCCCGGCTGGGCCGCCTCGGGCGGGGCGGCGGGGCCGGCGGCCGCGGCGAGTGCCGTGAGGTCGCGTTCGACGGCCGCGAAGAACTCGCCGGCGGTGCGCTTGGCGACGCTGCCGAGCATCCGCTGGCCGACGCCGCCGACCATGCCGCCCACGGTCGCGTCCGCGTCGTAGTCGATCCGGGTCGAGCCGTCGCCGTCGGTCAGCCGCACCCGGACGACGGCGTCCACCGTGCCGGGCGCGCCCTGCCCGCGCGCCCGCAGGACGAACGAGCGCGGCGGGTCCGGCTCGGCGAGCTCGACCTGGCCCACGTAGGTGCCCTGGATCGACGCGACGCCCGCCGTGACGGTCATGCGGTACCTGTCGGGGCCCGTCTCCTCCAGCGAACTGCATCCCGGGATCGTCCGCGCCAGGACGGCCGGGTCCTGGAGCGCGTCCCACACCCGGGCGAGCGGCGCGGCGACGGTGACACTGCCGTTGAGCTGCATGACCCGACTTTAGGCAATGACGCCGCCCGGCCACACGGCAACTTCTGCCGACCACACGCCGAGGTTTGGGCGAAGCTGTTCCGGAGCCGCCGGGAAATGGTCAGATAAGTCCGGCGGATTCCGTCGGCTGCGAACTCCCGCCGGCACCGGCGCGTCAACCGAGGAAGATCGCCGAACCGACCGGCACACTGAACGCCGAACTGAAGAACAGGTCTCCGACCGAACGAACGGGGTACGCGGCAGATGCGAGGGAAGACGCCCGTCATCACCATGGTGGCCGCCGGAGTGCTCGGCGCGGCCGCGGCTGGCTGGCCCGTCGCCGCCGCCGTCGCGGGCGGGTCGGAGCCGCCGATGCGGGCGCAGCTCGCCTCGGTGCTCGGGCACAAGACGTGGGCGACGCCGAAGCCCGGCTCCTGGACGGTCCCGCAGCCCGCCAAGGACGGGCTCCCCGCCGTCATCAAGAACATCGAGACGAAGGAGCGCGTCGTCTTCCTCACCATCGACGACGGCTACACCTACGACTCCGAGTTCGTGGACCTCGTCCGCAAGGAGAGGGTCCCCATCATGACGTTCCTGACCTCCACCTACATCAAGGGGCAGGGGCAGTACTTCTGGGCCATGCGCAACGCGGGCTCGGTGATGGAGAACCACACCGTCAGCCACCCCAACATGGCGACGCTCGGGCCCGAGGAGCAGAAGCGGCAGATCTGCGAGGCGTCCGACCACATCGCGAAGAGCTACGGCCGCCGCCCCGAGATCCTCCGGCCCCCGTTCGGCAGCTTCAACGAGACCACCCGCCAGATGGCCAAGGAGTGCGGCATCAAGTCGATCCTGCTGTGGTCGGCGGAGTTCTACAACGGCACGTCCGGGCCCGGCGTCGGCTTCAACGGCTTCGCCCGCGGCGACGGCGGCAAGGGGTTCAAGCCCGGCGACATCGTCCTCATGCACTACCGCAAGGGCCTCGCCGGGCAGCTCAAGATGATCCTCACCTGGATCGAGCAGGCCGGCTTCCGGCCCGCCGCCGTCGAGAACTACCTGCCGCGGTCCCTCGGCGGCAACGCGCCCGACAAGCCGCCGGCGCACGGGTGAAAGGCGACCTTCCCGGAGGAATCCCGTTAACGCCGAAGGCCCAGGTCAGCGTTCACTAGGGTCAACACGCTGGCGGGGTTGAGGTCCCCCGCAACCCGAGCCGACCCCGCCAGCATCACCC
>NZ_SMKB01000409.1:0-3407 GCF_004348575.1 Actinomadura sp. 7K534 | reverse complement strand
GGGCAGGCCTCGGCGGCGGGACTGCCGGTCCGCGAGGGGGAGCACCAGTGGACGGCCGCGGAGCTCGCCGAGGTCCGGGCCGGGCTGCGGGAGCAGATCGAGACGCTGCGCGCGGAGATCGCCGCGTCCGCGAGCCAGATCGCCGAGGGCGACTCCAGCGACGGCGCCGGCGACGACCAGGCCGACGCGGGCGCCAAGACCTACGCGCGCGAACACGAGCTCGCACTGGCCTACAATTCACAGGACCTGCTCGCCCAGATCGAGCGGGCCGTCCAGCGGATGGACGCCGGCACGTACGGAATCTGCGAGTCCTGCACCAGGCCGATCGGCAAGGCGCGGCTCCAGGTCTTCCCGCGTGCCACCCTGTGTGTGACATGCAAACAACGCGAGGAACGTCGCTGATCGACCAAACGAACCCAGAGGGCGAGGCCGGGGAGTCCACGGGATCTCCTCGGCCGCGCCGCGTCGGCGTACTGGTCGCCGTGGCGCTCGCCGCGCTGGCCGCCGACATCATCACCAAGATCGTCGTCGTGGCGACGCTGCAGGACCGCGACCCGATCCGGCTGCTCGGCGGGCTGCTGACGCTGACCGAGACCCGCAACAGCGGCGCCGCGTTCTCCATCGGCACCGGCTACACGGTCGTCTTCACCCTGATCGCCATCGGCGTGGTGGTGGCGATCCTGCGCACCGCCCGCAACCTGCGGAGCCTGCCCTGGGCGGTCTGCCTGGGGCTGCTGCTCGGCGGCGCGGTCGGCAACCTCGTCGACCGGCTGCTGCGGGCGCCCGCGCCGCTGAAGGGCCACGTCGTCGACTGGATCCAGGTGCCGAACTTCCCGGTGTTCAACCTGGCCGACTCGGCGATCGTCTGCGGCGGCTTCCTGGCCGTCCTGCTCGCGGCGCGCGGGCTGCAGATCGACGGCACCCGCCTCCCCGGCAAGGACGAGCAAGGGGACGGCGACGGCGCGGACGGCACGAGCGACGCGGACGGCACGGGCGGCACGGGCGGCACGGGCGGCGGCGCGACGGGCGAGAACCCCGGGGACGTGCCGGCGCCGGAGGAGAAGTCCTGATGGGGGAGGTGCGCAGCCTCCACGTCCCGGACGGGCTGGAGGGGGAGCGGGTCGACGCCGCCCTGGCGCGGCTGTTCGGCGTGTCGCGGGGCAGCGCCGCCGACATCATCGCCGCCGGGGACGTCTTCCTGGACGGCGCCGCCGTGGCGACCAAGTCCGAGCGGCTGCACGCCGGCGCCTGGCTGGAGGTCACGCTCCCGTCGCCGCCCGCACCGCCCGCGCCGGTCGCCGAGCCGGTCCCGGGCATGTCCGTCCTGTACGAGGACGACGACATCGTCGTGGTGAACAAGCCGATCGGCGTCGCCGCGCATCCGACCACCGGCTGGACGGGCCCGACGGTCCTCGGCGGGCTGCTCGGGGCGGGGCACACGATCGCGACCAGCGGCGCGGCCGAGCGGCAGGGCATCGTGCACCGGCTGGACGCCAACACCACCGGCGCGATGGCCGTGGCCAAGAGCGAGATCGCCTACTCCCGGCTGAAGCGCGCGTTCAAGGAGCGCCGCGTCGACAAGCGCTACCGGGCGCTCGTCCAGGGCCATCCCGACCCGTTCCGCGGGACGGTCGACGCGCCCATCGACCGGCACCCGTCCGGTGACGGCCGGTTCGCGGTCGTGGCGGGCGGCAAGCCGTCGGTCACGCACTACGACACCGTCGAGGCGTTCCGGGCGGCCACGCTCCTCGACATCGACCTGGAGACGGGCCGCACGCACCAGATCCGCGTGCACATGGCCGCGATCCGGCATCCGTGCGTGGCGGACCTGGCGTACGGCGCCGATCCGACCCTCGCGGCCCGGCTCGGCCTGAAGCGGCAGTGGCTGCACGCGGTCAAGCTGGGCTTCGAGCACCCGACCAAGGGCGAATGGGTGGAGTTCGAGAGCCCCTACCCGGACGACCTGGCCCGCGCGCTGGAGATCGTCCAGTCGGAGTCCTGAGCGCGCGGGCGGGTCACACGCCGAGCAGGCGCAGCCCGGCCGCGACCCCGGCCGCCACGACCAGCACCACCAGGAACGGGGCGCGCAGCAGCAGCGCCCCCACGGCCGCGGCCAGGCCCGCCATCCGGGCGGCGTCGAAGTCCAGGGACCGGCCGTCGGCCAGCGCCTGCACGGCGATCAGCGCGGTGAGCAGCGCCACCGGGACGAGTTCGGTGAACCGGCGGACCCGCGGGTCCGCCAGGACCGACTGAGGGGTGACGAGCCCGCCGAGCTTGAGCGCGTAGCAGCCCAGCCCGGTGGCGATCACCGCGATCCACACGCTCACGCCTTCTCCCCCTTCCTGATCAGGGCCGGCACCGCGGCGACGGCGGCCAGCATGACCGGCACGCCCGGCGGCAGCAGCGGGGTCGCCGCGAGCGCGATCACCGCGGCTGCCAGCGCCACCCGCACCTCCCGCCGACCCGCGGCCAGCCGGGGCCACAGCAGCGCGAGGAACACCGCTGGGCCGAGCACGTCCAGTCCGATGGCCTCCGGGTCGCCGAGCCGTGCGGCTCCGGCCGCGCCGAGCAGCGTCGTGGCGTTCCAGGTCAGGTAGAGGCTGATCGCCGTGGTGTAGAACCCCGCCCGCGCCGCCGCCGGCCCGCGCTGCGCGGTCGCGACGGCGGTGGTCTCGTCGATGACGACCTGCGCGGTGGCGAGCCGGCGCCAGCCCCGCACGTCCAGCGTGCGGGCGAGGCGCATCCCGTACAGGGCGTTGCGCCCGCCGAGCAGGACCGCGCCGAGCGTCCCGGAGACGAGCCCGCCGCCCCCGCCGATCACCCCGGCCAGCGCGAACTGCGACGCGCCGGTGAACGCGAGCAGGCTCAGCACGCACGCCTGGGCGACGGTGAGGCCGGCCGTGATCGCCGCGGCGCCGAACGCGAGCCCGGACACGCCGACGGCGAGCCCCACGCCCAGCCCGTCCCGCACCGCGGCCCTGCGGGCGGATTCGTCCGCCCCGGCCACCTCCTCGGTCCCGGTAGCACTCATGGCGCCGACGCTACGGTCCCGGTCCGGCCGCGTTCTTGAACGTTCTTGCGCCGCCGTCATGACGGTCTCCGGTGCTCGGCGGCGTCGAGCCCGGCCTCGATGACCGCGTTCATCACGCGGGCGAGGCGTTCGGGCCCGAGGGACGGGGCGTGCACGGCCATCGCCTCGACGATCCGCCGCTCCCGGCCGGGGTCGCGGCCGGCGAAGCCGCCGACGGGCTTGAGCCGCTGGACGGCGGCGGCGAGCGCGGCGCGGTGCTCCAGCAGCGCGGCGAGGGCGGCGTCGAGGTCGTCGATGGCGGCCCTGGCCTCGGCGAGCGTGGTGACGGCCCCGGCGGGCGGCAGCGGGACGCGCAGCTCGCCGGGCGGCGCGGGGG
>NZ_SMKB01000408.1:0-3414 GCF_004348575.1 Actinomadura sp. 7K534 | reverse complement strand
CGCCGGCCCGCCCCCGCCCACGCCTCCCGTACATGGATCGGGCGGTAGGAAGCGCGGTCTCGTCATCCCCATCGCGGCGGCCGTCGCCGTGGCCGCCGTCATCGCGGGCGGCGCCGCCTGGGCCGCCACGAGGCCCGGCGGCGAGGACGACCGGCGGCTGGCCGCGTCCGGTCAGGACGGCGGAGCGCAGGGCGGCGCGGAGGCGGCGAACGGCGAGGAGGGGCAGGCGCAGAGCCCGACGGAGGAGCAGCGCCGCAGGCAGCCGAAGGGGCAGCAGAGCCAGAGCCCGACGGCGCCGAGCAAGTCCCAGCGGCCCGGCACGCCGCAGCAGCCCGGCGGCTCGACGCCCACGAAGGGCAGCGGGGGCGGTGGAGGCGGGGACGGCGGCACCCAGCCCGGCAAGGAGCCGCCCAACAAGTTCAGCCCGCAGCAGGTGTGCAACAGCGGCGGCCATGGAGGCGGCTACTACGTGCAGCGCTCCCTGAGCGTCTCCGGCGGCACCGCCTACCTGCTCTACAACAGCTCCACCTACAACTGCGCCGTCATGATGAAGACGCAGAACGTGGGCAAGGCGTCCCCCGCGTCAGTGTGGATCCAGAAGAAGGGCGGCAGCACCATCGCCGACAGCGGGCAGTTCACCTGGTACGCGGGACCCGTGTACGTGAAGGCGCCCGGTACGTGCGTCAGGTTCGGCGGCAACGGCCGGTCGGCGCCCTACGGCAACTGCGGCTGAGCCCGGCAGGGCGGGAAGTAAGAAGCCCGGGAAGTAAGAAGGCCACCCTCGCGCCTGGGGTGGCCTCTGCTCGATGGCGGACGGGTCGACGTTCGGTGAACCGGAGCCGACCCGCCGCGATTCGATTGCCACCGCGACCTCGCCCCGGGGACTTCTGCGTCCCCGTCCCGGCCGGTCAGGTGGCGGTTGATTGGCGGTTTTCCGGGGTCATCTCAGTTTCGGGAGGCGATGAGATGGTCGAAGTCGCCGTCCTTGGCTCCAAGGATCAGCGCCTCGATCTCGGGGCGGGTGTAGATCAGCGCGGGGCCGTCCGGGTGACGGGAGTTGCGCATCGCGATCCGCCCGCCCGGCAGTTCGGCGATCTCGACGCAGTTCCCCTGGGAGTTGCTTCGCCGGGACTTCAGCCATCGCGCCCCCTGGAGCTTGGCGGCCGGCATCCCGTTGTCGTAGTAGTTCTGGAGCATCATGTCTCTCTGAGAAGATCACCGAGAAGCTCGACGGTGCGTTCCGGGGTCGCACTGTCGACGCAGAGGCGTTCCATCGCCTGCAGGTACGTGTCGACGTCGTCTCGCTTGTCCAGGTACATCGCGCCGGTGAGGTTCTCTACGTAAACCACGTCCGGCAGGTCCTGCTCGGGAAAGCGCAGGATCGTGAACGCGCCCCCCTCGGCGGCGTGGCCTCCGAACCTGAACGGCATGATCTGGATGGTGACGTTCGACAGCTTGGACATCTCGATGAGGTGCTCGAACTGGCCCCTCATGACCTCCGGGCCGCCGATGGGGCGCTTGAGCGCCCCCTCGTCCACCACCGCCCACAGGCGCGGTGCGTCCGCGCCCGTCAGGCGTTCCTGCCGTTGCATCCGCAGTTCCACGCGTTGGTCGATTTCGTGTTCGGCGGCCCCGGCGTTGCCCAAGCGGATCACCGCCCGCGCATACCCCTCCGACTGCAGCAGTCCCGGAACGAACTGCAGTTCATATGTGCGGATCAGCGCCGCCGACTCCTCCAGGCCGACATAGGTCTGGAACCAGCCGGGCAGTACGTCGTTGTACCGGTGCCACCAACCGGGGGTGTTGGCCTCCCGCGCAAGCTGCAGCAGCGCTTCGCGTTCTGTCTTGTCGCTTACGCCGTAGAGCGAGAGCAGGTCGTCCACGTCTCGTTCTTTGAAGCTGACCCGGCCGAGCTCGAGGCGGCTGATCTTCGACTCCGACGCGCGGATGACGTAGCCGGCGTCCTGTCGGGTCACGCCCTTCTGCTCGCGCAGACGGCGAAGCTGCGACCCGAGCAGGATCCGACGAACCGTCGACCCGCTTCCCGGCGTCTCTGGAGTCACGCCCAACCTCCCGGCTATTCGGCGGACAGCGAACCTAGTGTGCCACTGGCCTCAGTGTCCTGCGGTTACCTCCGTTCAGGTCGCGTGCATTCGCGTCGCCCCACACCCTCACAACGCGGATGCACGTGCATTGGGCCTTGCATTCGCACGCTACGATGCGCAGGATAACGCACGAGACTTCCGAGCCACGGCTGCACAACGAGATCACTCTGCGGGGTCCGGTTGGAATGACGTCACGCCACGCGCACGACGACACGCGCTGGGAGCTCGGCCCCGTCGTGGGGCCGGCCGACCCGCACGACCTTGCCGGCTGCTCCATGCCCGTACCCGAGTCGTCCGACCTGCCACCGCGCCTGGACTCGGCCGTCACGGCGCTGACCGAGCTCCGCGGCTCCACGGTCTCGTTCACGGTCGAGCCCGATCCGGAATCGGTCACCGAGGCCCGCCACTTCGCGATTTCCCGGCTCGCCGAATGGGGCGTGCCGGAACTCGCCGACGACGTGGGCCTGGTCGTCTCGGAGCTCGTCACCAACGCACTGCGGCACAGCGGGGGGACGTCCCGCGGCCGGCCGGGAGACGGCGTACACCGCGCGGGCGTGTACGGCGACCCGGCCGACCCGCTGGGCTCGGCACCGTCCGCCATCCGGCTCCGGATCGGCCACCGGGCACCGTGGCTGCTCTGCGGGATCATGGACGCGAGCCCCGCCGCGCCGCGCCGCAAGGAGCCCGACTACATAGCCGAGACGGGGCGCGGCCTCCACCTGGTGGAGTCGTTCAGCGTCCGCTGGGGGTGGCGCGCCATCCCGCAGGGGAAGGTGGTGTGGGCCCTCTTCCGGACTCCCTGACGGCATCGCCGCGGGGAACGCTCCCGTTCCGTCAGGCGGGCGTAACGACGCGCCACAGGGGTAACAAACGAGTTCCCACTAGTCTCACCGAGACAGACGCCCCCCAGGGCGCCGCGGCGGTTCGGCCGAGCGGCAGAGAGGAGCACCGGTGGACTTCGCCGTGGAGCATCGCGAGGAGAAGGGCCTCACGGTCGTCAAGATCAGCGGTGAGATAGACGTCTTCACCAGCCCCCGGCTGCGGGAGGCCCTGCTCGACATCATCGAGAACGGCGGCGCGCATCTGGTCATCGACCTGGGCGAGGTCACGTTCCTCGACTCCACGGGCCTCGGGGTCCTGGTCGGCATCTACCACCGGCTCCGCGCCCGCGACGGCACGATGTCGTTCATGGGCGTCAACGACCGGGTGCGGCGCGTCTTCCACGTCACCCAGCTGACCAAGATCTTCGTCCTCCACAACTCCCTGGAGGACGCCATCGCCGCCCACGAGTCCCCCGCCGGCTGACCCC
>NZ_SMKB01000407.1:0-3434 GCF_004348575.1 Actinomadura sp. 7K534 | reverse complement strand
TTACCAGAAGGTGCAGGCGAACGACCGCCAGATGAGGGACCTCGTCCACGCCGGGAAGCGCTCGGAGGCCATCGCGGCGCGCGCTTCCGCCGCCGAGGACTTCGCCGTGTACGACAGGTCCCTGCAGGCACTGGCCCGCTACAACGACAACCGGCTGAAGGCGGGCGACGCGTTGCTCAAGGCGGCCAAGCTCGCCGACGAGCGCACCGAGGAGAACACGGCCCGCGACGTGCTGGACGCGCTCGGCCGCTACGAGCGCCTCGCCGGGCAGGCCCTGCTGCTCGACCGGCAGTCCGACCGCGCGTCCGGGGCGCCGTCCGCGGAGGTCATCGGCCTGTACCGGCAGGCGACCGACCTGATGAAACTGGACCTGCTGCCCAAGGCGTACAACCTCACGCTCGACAACGGCACCCTCGTCCGGCACACCTACGAGGACAAGCGGTCCGCCGTGCTCACCGGGCGGATGTGGGTCCTCATCACCGGGCTGGCGCTGCTCGTCGTCCTGGCCGGTTTCCAGCTGTACCTGGCGAAGCGCTTCCGCCGGATGCTGAACGTGCCGCTGGCCCTGGCCACGCTTGCGTCACTCGTCCTGGTCGTGACGGGCACGGCCATGCTGTCCGGTCAGGCGAGCCATCTCCGCCAGGCCAAGGAGGACGGTTTCGACTCGATCCTCTCTCTCGCTCGGGCACGAGCCATCAGCAACAGCGCCGCCGCGGACGAGACCCGCTTCCTTCTCGACCCGGATAGGGCCGACGCCTACGAGCAGGTCTACCTGAGCAAGTCCCAGACCGTCCTCTACCTCCCGGCAGGGAACCTGACCGAGTACAACAAGGCCGTGCAGGGAGACCTGTCGTTCGAACCCGGACGTGCCCGTTTCCTCGGCTTCCTCGGTACCGAGGCCAACCGGCCCACGGAATCGGGAGAGCAGCTGTCGCAAATGGTGAACGCCCTCAACAAGGCCCTGGCCGATTACCAGAAGGTGCAGGCGAACGACCGCCAGATGAGGGACCTCGTCCACGCCGGGAAGCGCTCGGAGGCCATCGCGGCGCGCGCTTCCGCCGCCGAGGACTTCGCCGTGTACGACAGGTCCCTGCAGAGCCTCATCGGCCTTCACCAGAAGGAGTTCGACGAAGCAGTGAAGGACGGAGACGACGGAACGAGCGGCTGGTACACGGTGCTGCCCATCGCGGGCGTCGCCATCGCCCTGCTCGTGCTCATCGGAGTGCGTCCCCGCCTGGCCGAGTACCGGTGGTCGAAGTGAGGGGACGGGGCCTGCGGTCCCCGAGATGGGCGGCGGCGGCCGCGGCGTTCGCGCTCCTCGCCGCCGCATGCGGGACCGTGGGGGAGGCGACGTCGTCCGTCGCCGGCACGGACGGCCTGGTCATCGGCGTCCAGCGGGACCAGCCCGGCCTCGGGCAGCAGATCGGCGAACCGGCGGACGGATACGACTCCTACGAGGGTTTCGACATCCGCATGGCCAAGGAGATCGCCAGGCACCTGAAAGTCCCCGCCGCGAACGTGACGTTCCGGAGAGTGGCGTCCAAGGACCGCGAGGAACTCATCCAGTCGGGCGCGGTGGACATGGTCGTGGGCACCTACTCCATCACCCCGGAACGCAAGACGAAAGTGAAGTTCGCGGGCCCCTACTATGTCGCCCACCAGGACATTCTCGTCCGGAAGGCCAATCCCGCGTCGATCGGGGATCTGCACGATCTGGCCGGTAAACGGCTTTGCATGGTCCCGGGGTCGCAGTCGTTCCAGCGCGTTCGCACGGAACAGAGCGTCAGCGCGGTGCCCGTCGAGGCCGAGGGGTATACCGACTGCCTCAACAAGCTGATCGCGGGCGACGTGGACGCCGTCTCCACCGACGACCTGATCCTCGCGGGCCTCGCCTCGGAGGCCGCCAAGAAGGGCGAGTACATGAGGCTCGTGAACGCGCCCTTCTCCGACGAGCGCTACGGCGTCGGCCTCCGGCAGGACGACGTCGAAGGCTGCGAAGCGGTGAACGAGGCCATCACGAAGATGTACCAGGACGGCACGATGCGCCTGCAGCTCAAGCGCTGGTTCGCCCCCACCGGACTGGACCTGACGACCACCGTCCCGCAATTCGAAGGCTGCATCTGACGTCCATCACGAACGGTATTCGAGCACTCACTGAATGGCACGGACCTTGGCCGGTCACTGAGATCAGTCGGTTACGTAAGTTACGGTCGGCCCGCGTGATCGTAAGTTATGGTCGCGATCAAAAATCGGTCCGGTAATCACCGTCACCCCCGAGGAGTGCAATGACGACGGTCATCCTGGTGGTGATGTGCGTCGTGGTCGGGGCGCTCGAGCTGTACGCGGGCAAGCAGAGCCGGGATCAGTCGAACGCGTTCTCCCGCCGGATCGACGAACTGAACGAACAGGTCACCAAACAGAACAACGTCCTGGTCACGGTGGGCGAGCAGCTCACCGCCGAACTGTCGCGCGTCAAGCAGGACGTGCTGCCCGCCCTCGACACCCGGCTCCGCCAGAACACCGGGCAGGTCGAGGAACTCGCCGGGCTCGTCCACCAGGCCGACGAGTTCCTGCGGACCCAGGCCGGCCGGCTCCGCGACCTGGAGCAGCAGCGGATCACGCTGGCCGCGCTGCGCCGCAAGCTCGGCGAGGTGGAGACGTCCGTGCGGACCGTCACCCGGACGGGCGCCGAGGAGATCGAAGGCAAGGTCGACACCGCCCTGGGCCGGCTCGCCGACCTGGAACGCGGCGGCGAGGAGATCCTCGCCCTCCAGCGCACCCTCACCCGGACGCTGGAGGACGTCGAGGACGTCGTCGCCGAACTGCTGCAGTTCACCGAGGGCGAGCTCGACGACACGGTCACCGCGGCGCTCACCGGCCGCCCCCGCCCCCACGGCGACGCCGTCACCGCCACGGGACGGCTCTGGACGCGCGACGACCAGCTGGACGACATCCTCGGCGAGATGTACGAGCGCTGCGTGCGCGCCAGCCGCCTCAACGTCCGCTTCCGCACCACCGAGGGCTCGGACGGACCGGCCCCCGGCTCCCCCGAGCGCCGCCGGTACTTCCTCGGCGGCCAGGCCGCTGAAGACCTGGCCGGCGCCTTCAGCGCGCTGCTCATCTCAACCGGCGCCGACCTCCCCCGCAACGGCCTGCACGACACCCCCCGCGGCGAGGTGAGGCGCGGCCTAGCCCGCATCGAACCCGGCCTCCCCCCAGGCGTGGAACCGACACGTCCCCCCGAGGACGAGGCCGCCCTCAAGGCCCTCCTCCGAACCCTCTCGGAATGCTCCGGCGCCGTAGCCCAGATAGGCCCCCTCATGGCCGTCCGAACCCGCGACGAACTCCTATGCGCCGTCCTGACCGCCGCCCAGTCCCTAGAACTGGAAAGCGACGAGGTGTTCTGGGACCCCTCCGCCGCAACAGTCCGCCTC
>NZ_SMKB01000406.1:0-3459 GCF_004348575.1 Actinomadura sp. 7K534 | reverse complement strand
CCCCCTCGGGCGTCCCCGTGCCGGCGGCCCCCCACGCCGGCGCCTGGGCGCCCAGTGACAGGAGTTCGCCCACAATGCAACGCGCAAGAATCCCCCGCCGCCTGTCCCTGCTCGCCGCGGGAGCCCTCGTCGTCGGCGGCCTGGCACCCGCCGCGGCCCTGCTCCCGGACGGCACCGCCAGCGCCGCGCCGTCCGCGACCGCGGCGCTGAACGCAAGTGACGTCACCGCCAACCTCTGGGAATGGAACTGGCCCTCCGTCGCGGACGCCTGCACCGACCATCTCGGGCCCGCCGGATACCGGGCCGTGCAGGTCGCGCCGCCCGCCGAGTCGGTCAGCCTCGCCGGCACCAGTGAAGGCGCCCACCCGTGGTGGGAGGTGTACCAGCCCGTCTCTTACGGCCTGACGAGCAGGCTCGGCGACCGCGCCGACTTCGCCGCCATGGTCAGCGCCTGCCACAACGCCGGCGTCCGCGTCTACGTCGACGCCGTCATCAACCACATGGCCGGCCACAACAACACGGTGAACACCACGTACGGCGGCTCCGCGTTCGACCCGACGGGGTTCGCCTACCCGGCCGTCCCGTACGGGTACGGCGACTTCCACCACGCCAACGACGGGTACTGCAACGACGACGACGCGGGCATCGACGACTGGAACGACAAGTCGGAGGTGCAGAACTGCGAGCTGGTGTCGCTGTCGGACCTCAAGACGCAGTCCTCCTACGTCCGCGGGAAGATCGCCGGGTACCTCAACGACCTGATCGGGCTCGGCGTCGACGGGTTCCGGGTCGACGCCGCCAAGCACATCGACCAGGACGACTTCGCCGCGATCAAGAACGCGCTCAACGACACCACCGCCGAGGGCAAGCGACCCTACATCGCCCAAGAGATCTTCCCTGGCGCGTCCAACCCGGAGCTGAAGGCGACCGCGTTCACCAGGAACGGCGACGTCCTCGGCTTCGCCTACGCGATGGGCCTGAAGGCGCAGTTCCAGAACGGCACGCTGGCGAACCTGTCGGGCATCCCGTCCTGGTCGCTGGACGCCGACGGCTCCCAGACCTACGCCATGGTCACCAACCACGACACCGAGCGCGACGGCTCCACGCTCAGCTACAAGAACGGCGGCGACTACACCCTCGCCAACTACTTCATGCTCGCCTACCCGTACGGCAGGCCGGCCGTCTACGACGGGTTCACCTGGTCGTCCAAGGGGCAGTCGCCGCCCGCCGACCCGCGCGGCTTCGTCACCGGCGCGGACTGCTCGGCCGGGTGGCAGTGCATCACCCGCTCCACCGGGATGAAGGGCATGGTCGGCTGGCGGAACGCGACCGCGTCCGCCCCGGCGGTGTCGAACTTCACCGCGACGGCGGGCAATGTGATCGGCTTCAGCCGCGGGTCGCGCGGCTGGATCGGCCTCAACGACTCGTCCGGCCCGTCCACCGCGGCCTACCGGACCGGGCTCGCGGACGGCGTCTACTGCGACGTCATCACCGGCGGCACCGGGTCCGGCGGGTGCGCGGGGACGGCCGTCACCGTGTCCGGCGGCACCGCGACCGTGACGATCCCCGCGGGCGGCGCCGTCGCCGTCCACGCGGACGCGAGGTCCGGCGGATCGCCGACGTCCCAGCCCACCTCCCCGCCCGAGACCGTCACCGACGCGTTCAACGTGCACGCCATCACGACCTGGGGCACGAGCGTCTACGTCGTCGGCGACATCCCCGCCCTCGGCTCCTGGGACCCGGCCGAGGCCGTCAAGCTCTCCCCGGCGAACTACCCGGCCTGGAGCGGGCGGGTGACGCTGCCCGCCGGCACGAGGATCGAGTACAAGTACCTCAAGAAGACCGACGCGGGCGCCGTGACCTGGGAGAACGGGGCCAACCGCAGCTACACCACCGGGACGGCGCCCCATACGGCGAACGACACCTGGCGATAGCCCATGGAGCAGGCACCGTCCCCCGCCGGTGCCGCGGGGCCGGCCTCCACGCGGCGCGTGGAGGCCGGCCCTCGCCATGCCGCTCCCCGGTGTCCCGGGCTACTCTCCGGTCTCCCCGGCGGGCCGGCGGCCGGGACGCCAGAAGACGGCCAGCAGGAGGGCCGAGCCGAGGCCGCCGGCGAGCGCGGTGATCGCGAGGCCCGTCCAGCCGGACAGGTCGTCGGACATGCCCAGCGCCCGGTCGAGGGACGCGCCGCCGCCGCCCAGCGCCCCCAGCGCGCACGCCACCATGATGATCATCAGGACGTACTCGTAGCCCTGCCCGGGCCGGAAGATGAAGAAGCCGTTGCGCAGGTGGGCGGTGATGAGCGCGACGGCCATCGTGCCGACCGCGCCCGCGGCGGCAAGCGGGGTGAGCAGGCCGAGCAGCAGCAGGAGGCCCGCGCCGAGCTCGGTGCCGGTCGCCATCAGCGCGTGCAGCCGGCCGGGCCGCAGCCCCATCGACTCGAACCAGCCCGCGGTGCCCTCGATCTTCCCGCCGCCGAACGCGTGGTTCCAGCCGTGCGCGATCAGGGTGCCGCCGACCGAGATCCGCAGGACGAGGGACGCGATGTCGATGCCCGCCGCCTCAACAGCCATCCACGGCTCCTTACCTCGTGTTCCCACGTGTTCCCGCATGTGCCCTGCCGGGCGCTGCGTCCCGACAACGTACCGGCAGGCGGCGCGCCGCCGTCCGGCGGGCCCGGCGAATACTTCGCCGCGGCGTGGGGCACATCACAGGGGGTGTGTCCCGGATCACGTCACAATCGGGGATGCTCGGACCATCTTCTCTTCGGGTGCCCCGTGCGGGCGGCACCGGAGGAGAGCTTGGGAGGCGCCATGGGCTGCGAACCCAGACGGTTCGACCTGACGATGCTGCACGCCGCGTACGACGCGTTCCGCCGCGACACCGCGCGGACGGCCGCCGCGGCCGGCGCGGACGGCGTGCCGATGGACGCGGCCACGGCGAGCACATGGTCCCTGTTCACCTTCCACTGGCACGTCCAGGACCGCGCCGAGAAGAACGCCCTCTGGACGGTGATGTACGCCAAGGACGCCGACGCGCCGGGGCGGCTCGGGGCGGTGCTCGACGAGATGGCGCTGCGGGCGGTGAAGGTCGTCCCGCTGATCGACGCGGTGGACGCGGCGCTGGAGCAGCGCGACCGCCTCATGTTCGCCCGCTACGCGCCGGAGCTGCACGCGTCCGTGAACGCGCTGCTCGACTACAAGGAGTCGGACGTCCTGCCGCTGATCCCCGGCACCCTCACCGCCTTCGAATGGGGCACGTTCGACGTCGAGTTCCGCCGCGAGATCGGCATGCGGGGGCTCGGGGTCTTCCTGCCCTGGCTGCTGGACGGCGCCCCGGAGCCGACGCGCCGCGCCGTCCTGCACCTGCTGCCGCCGCCGATCCGGCTCTTCTACCGGACGAGCTGGCGGCCCCGCTACCGGCGCCGCTTCGGCGCCGCCGTGCCCGCCTGCTGAGGCC
>NZ_SMKB01000405.1:0-3460 GCF_004348575.1 Actinomadura sp. 7K534 | reverse complement strand
GGGGGCGCTTGCGGAGCTGCGGGGCCAGGTTCTCCTGCCGCACCCGGCGGGGCAGGCCGGCGTGGGTGCCCGCGGGCTGCCAGTCCTCCCGGGTGTCGTCGACCACGTCCGCGTCCACGATCTCGTCGGCGTCCACGACCTCGGCCGGGCCCCCGGCGGAGTGCGCACCGGCGTCCTCGGGGGCCTCCCCGACCGTGTCGGGGACGATCTCCGGGACGATCTCCGGGACGATCTCCGGGACGATCTCCGGGACGGGCACGGCCTCGTCCGACCAGGGGTTCGGCCGGGGCCCGGACGGGGTGCCGGGCCCGGTCTCGCCGGGCGTCCCCCACGACACCGCGGGGGCGGACAGCTCGGGCAGCACGGGCGGCGCCTCCATGGGCCCGTCCGTGCCGTGCTGGCCAGAGCCGCGCTCGCCGGAGCCGTACCCGCCGGCGTCCTCCGCGCGCAGGCGCCGCTCGTGCGGCTCGGCGGCGGGCAGCGACGCGAACCGCCCGGACTCGTCGGTCTCCCGCAGCGGGACGACCGACTCCGAGCGCGGCGCGGGCACCAGCGCGGCCTCGCGCGGCTCCCCGGCCCGGCCGTGCGCCGCGCCGTCGTCCGCGAGGTGGTCCCCGGGCTCGATCTCGGCGGACGCCTCGGCCGCCGCCATCTGCTCGGCGGGCACCACCAGCTCGTGCGGCAGCAGCACGATCGCGGTCACGCCGCCGTACGGGGACCGCTGCAGCGACACGGTGATGTCGTGCCGGGCGGCGAGCCGCGCGACGACGAACAGCCCGAGCTGGTCGGTGTCGACGAGGTCGTACTCGGGCGGCTCGGCGAGCCGCCGGTTCGCCTCTTCGAGCAGCTCGGGCCGGACGCCGAGGCCGCGGTCCTCGATCTCGACGGCGAACCCGGTGCCGACGCGCTCGGCCATCACCCGGACCTCGGTGGTCGGCGGGGAGAACGTCGCCGCGTTCTCCAGCAGCTCGGCCAGCAGGTGGACGACGTCGGTGACCGCCGCGCCGACCAGGCCGTCCGCGGACTCGGTGAGGACGGTCACCCGGGTGTAGTCCTCGATCTCCGAGACGGCCGCGCGCAGCACGTCGGCGAAGCGCACCGGGTGCCGCCAGCCGCGGCCCGGCGTGGCGCCGGACAGGATGATCAGGCTCTCCGCGTGCCGCCGCATGCGGGTGGTGAGGTGGTCGATCCGGAAGAGGTCTTCCAGGTCGTCGGGCTCGGCGCGGCTCTCCAGCGCGTCCAGCATCGTCAGCTGGCGGTGCAGGAGCGACTGGTTGCGGCGGGCGATGTTCAGGAAGATGCGGCTGACGCCCGCCCGCAGCTCGGCCTGGCCGACGGCGGCGTCGACGGCGGTGCGCTGCACCTTGGAGAACGACTCGGCGAGCTGGGCGACCTCGGCGGTGCGGCCCGCCGCCAGGGGCGGCGCCTCGGCGGCGACGTCCACCCGCTGGTTGCGGCTCAGCCGGTCGACGATGGCGGGCAGCCGGCGGTCGGCGAGCTCCTCGGCGGAGCCGCGCAGCCCGACCAGCTCGCGGACGAACCCCCGCGCGACCCGCAGTGACAGCAGCACCGAGACGAGGATCGCCAGCAGGCCGAGGCCGCCGACGACGCCGAGCCGGACGTAGGCGTCGCGGCCGAGCCGGTCGGCGTCCTCGCCCGCGAGCCGGGAGTTGCTGAGCAGCATGTCGTTGGTCCGCAGCACCAGCTGCTGCGCCGTCCGCTGCCACTCCTCCGCGCCGATGGGGAGCGGCCTGCGCGGGTCGGCGTCGGCGATCCGGTCCTCGATGCCCCGGAAGCTCTGGTAGAGCGGGGACGCGAACACGGGCGCGGTCGTCGTCGCGTAGACCTCCCGGTCGAGGAGCGAGCGCTGCCTCGTCCAGTGCCAGCGCTGCTCACCGATCATCTCGACGAACATCCGGTGCTCGGGCGCCGTCATCCGGCCCCCGGTGATGAGGGCGGAGGCGATCAGCGCGTTCTCGCGCTGCAGCAGTTCGATGGCGCGGCCGGCGTGCCGGGTCGCGAGCGTCGCGTTGTACAGGTCGGAGTCGTCGATGTCGAGGCGGTCGTACACCCGGTGCACGTCGTCGACCATGGTGCCGTAGTAGTTGATCGCGGTCAGCCGCTCGATGGAGCGCGCGTCGATGCCCGTCCGCAGGCCGGTGAGCCCGCCGAGCCCCCGGATGACCTCCTCGACGCGCTCCTCCAGCCCGGCGGGCATGGCGTCCCGGGCGGCCTCGGAGGTGGCCTCCCGCCGGAAGTGCTGGATGGCCGCGTCCAGGCGCTTGCGCTGCTGGTCGAGCGCGGGCGGCGTGGACGGCGCGCTCTCGCGCGGGGTGCTGAGGAACACGGCGGACGCCTGGCGCTCCTTGCCCAGCTCCACCAGCACGGCCTGGCCGGTCGGCGCCAGCAGGCGGTCGAGCGTGTGGTAGTTGCGGTGGGCGAGCGCGTCCCGGCCGGTGGTGTTGGCCGCGTAGCCCCACAACGCGACGAGGGACAGCAGCGGGACCAGCAGCAGCGCGGTCACCCGCGTGCTGATCGACCGCGTGCGGGTCGCGCGGGCGCGGATCGGGCGCGTGCGCCGGTGGCCGGCCGCGTCGGCAGGGCGGCGCTCATCGGTCTTCGCCGTGGTGTCCTGGGGGGCGTCCCCCCTGGATGAAACGAAATCCATGTGACCTCGAACGTTCCGGCGCGGAGGGTCCCTGGATCATAAAGGCGGTGCGTGACGGGGCCGCAACCCCTTTGGCGCCTTTCGGACGCATTGGGACCATTCCGTGTCACCTGCGGCTATGCGTCCGGCCGGGAGGATGCCGCCGAACCTCCGCAAAGAGATTGCGGCAAATCCGGACAAGTTACTTCATTTCCCCCTGTCGTCCCGGGGTGGATGCGCCATACTGTGCTCCTTCACCCCACGCTCGCGTCGCGGCCGGAACGGGAAGGAGATCGGCGATCCATACAGGCAACGACGGCGGCCGGAACGAGGGCGCCCGCACCGGCCCGCCGGACATGACCGGCCTGGGCGGAAGGCCGACGCACGGGCCGCAGGGCGTTACGATGCCCGCCGTGAGTCCCGAAAGCCAGGCATCCGAGGCACTTCCGTCCCGACGGCGCCGCACGCCCCGCGGCGGCCGCCACCGCGGCGACGAGTCCTTCCTGCTGCCCCCCGGATCCCCAGCGCTCGTCCTGGCCGTCCCCGGCCACGCCCGGCAGGCCGGCGCCGAGGTCGCCCGCGAACTCGGCCGGCTCGTCGAGATCGAGCACACCGGCCAGCCGGCCTACATCGCGCACCTGGAGGGCGACGAGGCGAATCTGAACGCCGTCCTCGCCGGGCTGCGGCGCGACGAGGACGCCCCGGCGGCGGTGGTCGTCCCGCTGTCCACCGGCCCCGACCGGGCCATGGACGCCGCCGTCCACGCCGCCGTCGCGGGCTCCCCCGCCCGCGCCGTCGCCGCCGAGCCCCTCG
>NZ_SMKB01000404.1:0-3517 GCF_004348575.1 Actinomadura sp. 7K534 | reverse complement strand
GGGCGGGTCAGCGCACGGTGGCGGCGGGATCGAACCCGAACGGCAGTTCCAGCCGGTGCGCGGCCAGGAGCTCGGCGTCCATCAGCAGGTCCCGGGTGGGACGGTCGGCCGTGATCACGCCGCCGGAGAGGACCACCGACCGCGGGCACAGCTCGGCCGCGTACGGGAGGTCGTGCGTGACCATCAGGACCGTCACGTCCAGGCCCAGCAGGATCTCCGCCAGTTCGCGGCGGCTCGCCGGGTCCAGGTTGGAGGACGGCTCGTCCAGGACCAGGATCTCCGGCTCCATCGCGAGGACGGTCGCGACCGCGACGCGCCGGCGCTGCCCGAAGCTCAGATGCTGCGGCGGCCGGTCGGCGACCTCCAGCATGCCGACGCCGGCCAGCGCGTCGCGCACCCGGCGGTCCAGCTCGGCGCCGCGCATCCCGAGGTTGGCCGGGCCGAACGCGACGTCCTCCCGCACGGTCGGCATGAACAGCTGGTCGTCGGGGTCCTGGAAGACGATGCCGACGCGGCGGCGGACCTCGCGCAGCGCCTTCCGGTCGCCGGGGTCGACCGCGAGACCGCCGACCCTGACCTCGCCCAGCCCGCCGTGCAGGATGCCGTTCAGGTGCAGGACGAGCGTGGTCTTCCCGGCGCCGTTCGGCCCGAGCAGCGCGACCCGCTCGCCGCGCCCGACCGTGAGGTCGACGCCGTAGAGGGCCTGCGTGCCGTCGGGGTAGGCGTAGGCGAGGCCCTTGACCTCAAGGGACGGGGTCATGGCGCGATCCAGGCGGTGAGGGCGACGAGCGCGGCGGCCGAGGGCAGCAGGGCGGCGGCGGTCCACTGCGCGGCGGTCGCGCCCACGTCGTGCATGACGGGCATGCGGCCGTCGTACCCGCGGCTCACCATCGCCAGGTGGACGCGCTCGCCGCGCTCGTAGGAGCGCAGGAAGAGCGCGCCGACCGACCGGGCGAGCACGCGCGTCGCGCGCAGGTCGCGCGCCTCGAAGCCGCGGGACGCCCGCGCCACCCGCATCCGGCCCAGCTCGGCGGCGACGACGTCGACGTAGCGGAGCATGAACGCGGCGATCTGCGTGATGAGCGGCGGCATCCGGAGCCGCTCGATGCCGAGCAGCAGCAGCCGCGGCTCGGTCGTCGCGGCGAGCAGGATGGACGCGACGACGCCGAGGGTGCCCTTGGCGAGGATGTTCCAGGCGTCCCAGAGCCCGCCCTGGCTCACCTGCAGCCCCAGCACCGTGACCTTCTCACCTTGCGCGACGAACGGGATCAAAACCGCGAACGCGACGAACGGGACCTCGATCACGGTGCGCCGCGCCACCGTCGGGAACGGCACCCGGGCGAGCAGCGCGACGGCCGCGAGCAGCAGCGCGTACACGCCGAACGCCCACATGCGCTCGCGCGGAGTGGCGACGACCAGCAGCACGAACGCCACGACTGCGACGATCTTGGTCTGCGGCGGCAGCCGGTGCACCGGTGAGGCGCCCGGCAGGTACAGCCGGTGCGCGTGTCCCGCGCCCACTACCCCTGCCCGGACGTTCCCGCCGGCGCCTTCTCCCGCGGCTCCCCGGCGGGCTCGCGCCGCCGCACGGCCCAGAACAGCCCGCCGCCGACCAGCAGGACGGACCCGACCCCGATGACGCCGGACAGCCCGACCGACACCCACTCGTTGCCGACGCCCTCGACCCCGTAGTCGCCGAGCGGGGAGTCGCCGAGCGCGTGGTCCTTCTCCTCGGCGCTGATGCCCTCCTCCTCGGCGACCTTCTCCAGGCCGTCCGGGCTGCCGCTGGCGTAGTAGCTGACGATCCCCGCGAGGACGAGGGAGACCAGCAGGAACGCGGCGAAGAAACGCTTGGTGGTCATGTGGCTTCTCCTCAGACCTGGGACGCCGCGGGCCGGGCGGTGCGCAGCTCGGCCGGCTTCAGCAGGCCGCGCGCCCCGTACACGAGGTCGGGCCGGACGGCGAGGACGCTCGACACGGTCACCGCGGTGATCAGCGCCTCGCCGATGCCGATCAGGACGTGGACGCCGAGCATCGCCGCGGCGACCGTCCCGATCGACACGTCCGCCGTCCCGCCGACCGCGTAGATCAGCGTGAAGGCGAGCGCGGACGCGGGCACCGAGAGGAAGGCCGCCACGAACGCCGCCCCGGACACCGACGCCCTGGTCTTGGGCAGCACCCGCAGCAGCAGCCGGAACGTCCCGTAGCCGACGGCGACCGTGACCAAGGACATGAGGATGATGTTGACGCCGAGCGCGCTCAGGCCGCCGTCCGCGAACAGCAGCGCTTGCAGGATCAGCACGACCGACACGGCCACCATGCCCGCGTAGGGCCCGACGAGGATCGCCGCGAGCGCGCCGCCGAGCAGGTGCCCGCTGGTCCCGCCGGCGACGGGGAAGTTGAGCATCTGCGCGGCGAACACGAACGCCGCCGTCAGCCCCGCGAGGGGCGCGGTCCGGTCGTCCAGCTCGCGCCGCGCCCCGCGCAGCGCGATCCCGACGCCCGCCACCGCGACCGCGCCCGCCGCGATCGACACGGGCGCGTCGATGAAGCCATCAGGTACGTGCACCTACCGCCACCGCCTTACCGGTTCCTGCCGACCCACCCAGTGTGCGGCGTCTTGACAGTAGTTGCAACACTCTCGCAATAGCAAGAAATGTGTGGCTTGCCCGCGACGGCGCCCGGGCGGGTCAGTCGAAGATCGGGTCCCGGGTCCGGCTGCGCTTCAGCTCGAAGAAGCCGTCCGTGGCCGCGACCGCGACGACGCCGTCCCAGAGCCGGGCGGCGGCCTCGCCCCGCGGGATCGGCGACACGACCGGGCCGAAGAACGCGCTGCCCTCGACCTCGATCACCGGGGTGCCGACCTCCTGGCCCACGCGGTCGATGCCGTCCTTGTGGGAGGCGCGCACGGCCTCGTCGTAGGCGGTGGACTCGGCGGCGTCCGCGAGCGCCGGGTCGAGCCCGGCCGCGGTCAGCGCCGCCTCGAAGTAGGGGCGGCCGAACTCCTGCTTCTCGTGGTGGCGGCGCGTGCCGAGCTCGGTGTAGAGGCGGCCGAGGGCCTCCGGCCCGTACTTCTGCTCAGCGGCGATGCACACGCGCACCGGGCCCCAGCCGTCCCGGAGGCCCTTGCGGTACTCCTCGGGGACGTCCTTGTCCTCGTTGAGGACGGAAAGGCTCATCACGTGCCACCGCACTTCGATCGGGCGCAGCTTCTCCACTTCCAGAATCCAGCGCGACGTGATCCACGCCCACGGACACAGCGGGTCGAACCAGAAATCCACGGGGGTGACAGCGTCCTTGGCCAACGTCGCCTCCTATAGCGAGAACAGGGTGTTTAAAGCGACAACCAAGCCGCGGCGATCCCGATTCCCGCCGGGGTAAAGGTTCCAATGAGCCCATTTCATCCTGTGGCGGCGGGCTGCTGGTCACAGCATGATCGCGATGCGCCGGTTGGGGCATGACGTAGAGAGACCCCTGGTAGACGGGTTGATCACCACAATCACGTCGCCTGAACCAG
>NZ_SMKB01000403.1:0-3549 GCF_004348575.1 Actinomadura sp. 7K534 | reverse complement strand
CCCGCCTACGACCTGTGGCCGAGCCTCCCCGACCTGGCGTCGTTCCCCCGCGACCGCTGGATCGCCGCCGCCCGCGCCGCGCTGCGCACGCTCCCGCACGACGCGCTCACCTACCCCGACCCCGGCGGCGTCCACGCCCTGCGCGCCGAGCTGTCCGGCTACCTCGCCCGGGTCCGCGCCGCGCACACCGACCCCGCCCGGATCGTGATCATGAACGGGGTGGCGCACGGGCTGTCGGCGCTGCTCCGGCTGCTGCGCGCCGACGGGCACGCCGCCCTGGCCGTCGAGGACCCGACCAGCGACCGGCAGCTGCCCATGCTGGACGCGTCCGGCCTCCGGACCGTCCGGGTCCCCGTGGACACCGAGGGCGTGGACGTCGAAGCGCTCGCCCGCACCGGCGCGCGGGCGGTCCTCGTCACGCCCGCCCACCAGTACCCGACCGGCGTCGTCCTGTCCCCGGCCCGCCGCGCCGAGCTGATCGCCTGGGCGCGGGACGTCGACGGCCTGATCCTGGAGGACGACTACGACGCCGAGTTCCGCTACGACCGCGAGCCCGTCGGCTGCCTCCAGGGCGTCGAGCCCGACCGCGTCGTCCTGCTCGGCTCGGTCAGCAAGTCCCTGGCCCCCGCGCTGCGCCTCGGCTGGGCCGTCGCGCCGCCGGCCCTGGCCCAGCGGCTGCGGGAGCACCGCGAGAACACCGACCTCGGCGCGCCCGTCCTGGACCAGCACGCCCTCGCCGAATTCCTCAGAGGCGGCGGCTACGACCGCCACCTGCGCTCGATGCGGCGGCGCTACCGGCACCGGCGGGACGCCCTGGCGGAGGCGCTCAACGTCCACCTGCCCAACGCGATGGTTCACGGCGTCTCAGCGGGCATCCACCTCTATGTGGAACTACCCGCCGGACTTGACGAGAACGAGGTCGTGGCCCGCGCCGCCCGCGCCGGGGTGTCCGTAGCGGGCGCCCGCCCAATGTGGTCCCCGGCACGTGCGGAGGACGCGCCGCCCGCGCTCGTCCTCGGCTACGCCCGCCTCACCGAGACGCACCTGGTCAAGGCCGCGGAACTCCTTGGCCAAGCGGTTACCCACGGTGCTGAGGGGTAGGACAAGCATCCCTGGTGTAGGAGGTATGCATGAGTCTCGAAGAGGCCGCTCGACAGCTGAAGATGGCCGCCCACGACGCCGAGGTGGCCTTCGACTGCGTCGGCCTTGGCGACCTCGAAAGGGCACAGGAGCACGCCGTGACCCTGCGCGCCGCGGCCGACGCCGCCGAAGTGGCGCTGAGCCGCGCCCTGCAGGACCTGACGCCGGAACAGGCCCAAGCCGAAGGCGAACGAGCCATCTCGGCGATGGAGGGGTAGGCGTGTCAGCCCAGGGGGGCGACCCCCTGGGCTGAGGCTCAGACCGTGGGGCGTTGCATCGTGGGGGCCGGTGGGCGGGCGTCCTTTACGCGGGTCGGGTCGAAGCCGCGGGCTGTGGCGAAGACGACCAGGATCAGGGCCGTGGGGGCTATGAAGGCCAGGCGCAGGCCGTGGTCGGCGCTCAGGGGGGCTATGGCGCCCACCAGGGCCGCGCCCAGGACGAAGCCGACGTAGTTGAAGATGTTGACGCGGGCCACGGCCACGCCCAGGCCCGTGGGGTCGACCCGTCCGGCGGCGGTGAAGCAGACCGGGGCGATCACGGCCAGGCCCAGTCCGGCGACGGCGAACGCGGCGATGCCGAAGGCCGCGTTGGGGGCGGCCACGACGCCGGCCATGCCGGCGATGCCGACGGCGGCGCCGAGCCGGACGACCCGGACGGGGCCGGAGCGGCGGACGGCGAGGTCGGCGACGGCGCGGCTGGCCACCATGGCGACCTGGTACGCCACGTAGCCGAGCGGCGCGACCCAGTCGGCGCCGGACAGCTCGTCGTCGAGGTACTTGGCGCCGTAGTTGGAGATGGCGGAGTCCGCGAGGTAGGCGACGGCCATCGCGGCGCCGACGATCAGGATCGGGCGCCAGGGGACGCGGCGTCCGGCGGCCTTGAGCTCCTCGGCGGTCGGGCCCTCGCCCTCCTCGTCGCGGGCGTAGAGGCGGTGGCCGGTGGCCAGGGACCCGGCGATGCCGGCGGCGGCCGCTATCGCGAAGCAGGCGGCCAGCGGCAGGTCGATCCGGTTGCTGAGGGCCGCCCAGAGGCCGCCGAGGATGCCGGCGACGCTCCAGACGGCGTAGAAGCCGGTGATGAGGCTCATGCCGTAGCGGCGCTCGACGGCGACGGCCTGGGCGTTCATCGAGGCGTCCACCGCGCCTACGAACAGGCCGAACGCCGCCACCGCGACGTACAGGGCGAGGTCGTTGTCGCCGGTGAGGCCGATCAGCGCGATCGTGACGGCGACCGCGGGCTGCGACACCCGCAGCACCGGGCCGCTGCCGAACCGCTTGAACAGCGCACCGGACACGACGCTGCCCACCCCGGCGATGACCGGGACCATCAGCAGCACCAGCGCGAGCGTGCCGTCGCTCAGGTGGTGGGCCTTCTGCATCTGCGGGACCTGCGTCACCAGGGAGGCGAAGCAGAGCCCCTGGACGGCGAACGCCGTGTAGGCGGAGAGCCGTGCTTGCCGATCCCGTGCGGTGATCTCCTGGCTCATATGGCCCGACCCCTCTGCGGCGCACACAACGTGAAGAAAGTTCGCGTCAGCGTAGGAGCCGGGGACGCCCCTGGTCAACGGGTCAGTCGATGAGGCGCTTGCGCATTCCGCGGACGGCGATCGTCCACATCAGCGCCGCGAAGAGGACCAGGGCGCCGAGGTGCCCGAGGTCCGCCAGCGGATCCAGGCCGAACACCGCGTCCCGGACCAGCTCCACGCAGTGGTAGAGCGGGTTGAAGTAGGACACGGTCTGCGCCCAGCCCGGCAGCGCCTCGACCGGGAAGAACGTCCCGGCGATCAGGAACAGCGGCGTCACCACACCGGTGATCACGTAGTCGAACGAGTTGATGGACGGCACCACCGACGACGTCCACGTCCCGAAGAGGCCGAAGCCCAGCGCGGTGAAGAACGTCACGATCGGGACGAGCAGCATCCCCCACGAGGGGTCCAGGCCGAAGAACAGCGCCACCACCAGCGGCGTGCACGAGTACACCGCCGACTTGGCCGCGATCCACAGCGCCTCGGCCGTCACCAGCTCGTGGACGTCGACGGGCGTGGTGAGCATCGCGTCGTAGGTGTGCTGGAACACGCGCCTGATGTAGCCGTTGAACATCCCCGGGAACACCGACGTGAACAGTGCCGCGACCCCGACGACGCCGGTCGCGACGAAGTCCAGGTACCGGTAGTCGCCGATGACCGCGATCATCGAGCCGAACCCGTAGCCGAACGCGAGCAGGAAGAACGTCGGCTCCACCATCGAGGCGAACGACTGCGACTTCCAGTACCGCTTGTAGAGGGCCAGCTCGTGGCGCCAGATGCCGCGGACGGGCGCGAACTCGAACCGCCGGAGGCGCGGTGCCCGCTCCACCCGGACGCTCATCTCTGCTTCCTGCGGGGGGACGACCCCCCGCAGGAAGCAGAGA
>NZ_SMKB01000402.1:0-3564 GCF_004348575.1 Actinomadura sp. 7K534 | reverse complement strand
ACGCATGCCTGCGCCGCTTCCCCCGCCACCTCCGCGTCGCCGTCGAACCCCGCCACACCTCCTGGTGGACCGACCAGACCCGCCGCACCCTCGAACACCACGGCGCCGCCCTCAGCTGGACCGACCGCCAAGGCCGACCCCAGACACCCCTCTGGAGAACCACCGACTGGCTCTACCTCCGCCTCCACGAAGGCCCCGCACAACCCTGGCCCCACTACGACGACGAAACCCTCCGAGCCTGGGCCGACGAACTCGGCACCGCAGACGACGCCTACGTCTACTTCAACAACGACCCCGGCGGCGCCGCCGTCCGCAACGCCCTCCGCTTCACCGAACTCACCACCCGTCCCTGACCCGGGGGAGAGGGGTCACCCCCGCGGCGCGTACATGATCACAGCCACCCCGGCCAGGCAGATCAGCGCACCCGCGATGTCCCAGCGGTCCGGACGGAACCCGTCCACCACCACACCCCACGCCAGCGACCCGGCCACGAACACCCCGCCGTAGGCCGCCAGAATCCGCCCGAAATCGGGGGAGGGCTGGAACGTCGCCGCGAACCCGTACGCACCGAGCGCCAGCACCCCACCGACGATCCACAGCGCCCCGCGCTGCTCACGCCAGCCCTGCCACACCAGCCACGCCCCGCCGATCTCCGCCACCGCGGCGACCACGAACAACCCGACCGACCGGAGCACGCTCATGCCGCACACCCTATGAACCCGGCCGCCAGCCCCCAGCACGAGCCCACCGCATACCCAGTCGGTCGCCGCTGGCCCGCACGCCACCCAGATGGCAAGCGGCACCGGACGGGAACCCGGACGCCGAGGACGACCTGGTCAGCCGCGCCGGGCGGCGCGCACGACCACGTCGTGCAGCCCGACCTCACGGCCGCCAGGGCCGGTGAGCATGCGCTGCCGCTCCTCGGCGACGACGATCTCCCACTCCGCGCCGTCCAGCCGAGCCACGATGCCCGCGGCGGTCGCCGACGCCTCAGCCGGAGGCTCATGACCGTGGCCGGCGGCTTCGGGGGAGTGCAGATGCCCGACGATCAGCAAGCTGCCGCCGGGGGACACCCACCCGGCGACGCGCTCGTAGAAGTCCAGCTGCGGCATCGCAGGATGGGCATAGTGGGTCGTGACCAGGTCGAACCGCGTCCCCGGATCCCATACGCCCAAGTCGGCCTCGACCCACCGCACACGCTCGCCGACCCCGCTCGCGGCCGCCCGGCCGGCCGCGCGGGCCAGCGCCTCGGCCGAGATGTCGACCGCGGTGACCTCCCAGCCGCGCGCGGCCAGCCAGACCGCCTCGGCACCTGCGCCGCACCCCGCGTCCAGCGCCGTGCCCGGCGCCAGGCCGCCGACCTCCCGGTCCAGGTACGGATTCGGCGGGACGTCGTGCGCCCCTTCTGGACCGCCGCTCTGCTGCCAGTGCCGCTCCCAGTACTCCCTGTCGAACGCATGGTCGGGCCCGTGCGCCATCGGCCGTCCTCCTCGGTTACGACGATCCCGGCGGGTCTTTCCCTCGGGTTCGGCCTTTCACGATGCTGACGAACGGCACCGAACCGCAAACCTCGTTGCCGAATGGCAAAATCGTGGGGTGGATGAAGCCATCGACCGCACCCTGGACGCCGTCGGACCGAGACTGAAACGCCTCCGCCGGCAACGGGAGATCACACTCGCCGGCCTCGCGGAGCAGACCGGTATCTCCGCCAGCACCCTGTCCCGGCTCGAGTCCGGCCTGCGGCGCCCCACGCTCGAGCAGCTGCTCCCGCTCGCCCGCGCCTACGGGGTCTCACTCGACGAACTCGTCGACGCGCCGCCGACCGGAGACCCCCGCGTCAACCTGCGGCCCATTCCCTGCAGCGACGGCTCGGTCATCCTGCCGCTGACCCGCAGGCCCGGAGGCATCCAGGCGTACAAGTTCGTCCTCCCGGCCGGAGGCGACGACACCGAACCGGACCTGCGCACGCACGAGGGCTACGACTGGGTCTACGTCCTCAACGGGACGCTCCGTCTCGTCCTGGGCGAACACGACTTCACCCTCAGGCCGGGGGAGGCCGCGGAGTTCGACACGCGCACCCCGCACTGGTTCGGCGCCACCAGCGCCGGCCCGGTCGAGTACCTGAGCCTCATCGGACGCCAAGGCGAACGAGCCCACGTCCGCGCCGCACCCAAACGCCGCCCTGACGAGTGAAAAGTCCCAGAAAGTAGTGGTTCGCGAGCTATATCCTAAACCTAACAGAATTCAGCTTCTGTCTGGTTAGACGACTTCTAGTCGCCGACCGGAGGGAAGGCAGGGGCACGCGTGCAGGTGCCGGCCACGAAGTAACCACGGCACGACAACAGACCCGCACCCGGACACGACCCGCTCCGTTCCCAGGGGGCAGGCCGAGGGGATTGGGGCGGCCGGCCGCCGTGGCACGACGGAGTCGCAGTCAGCGGAAACTGTCCGGAATACGACCGGACGCGTACTGCAGCGCTACGACGAGATCTACAGACCACGCACATTTCGTCAGACCGCATAGATGACAAGGTCGTCGCTTTGGTCGGCATCGCGTCCGTGGCAGCGAGTCCGCAGCGAGTCGGTCCGAGCCGCCGTGCGGCCTCAACGCGGTGAGCACGAACGTGCGCTGGTACGAGCAGACCCGGTTGTGGCCCGGATCGCCCCGCTTCCAGACAGCTTGATCATTGGTCGATAATGTACATTATGTTAAGTAGCGCGCAGCCGAGTGGCGTCGCCTCCACTGCCGCTGAGGATGGGTCGGTGCCCGACGTCGGCGGCGTGCCCTCGTTACAGTGCAAGGGTTCCCTGGCGGCTATCCGAGTGGGGGCGCCGTGATTCCTGAGCGATTCGTTCGCGCGCTGGACGGTTTCGAGGCGGTGCTCGTCGCGACGCCGCCGGACAGGTGGTTGTCGCCGTCGCCGTGTGAGGGCTGGTGCGCCGTCGACGTCGCAGGGCATGTGACGGCGGGGCTGCTGGTGATCGAGATGCGCGCCGCGGGTCGGCCTCTCCCCCAGGATGATCCTGACTGGCGTGAGGTGGCCGGCGAGGATCCGGTGGCGTCGTGGCGTACGGTGCGGGCCCGGATGACGGCTGAGCTCGGTCCCGGGGCGCTGGGGCGCCGGATCGGGCTCGCGACGGGGCGAGAGGTCACGTTGCGGGAGTTCCTCGAGGAGTATCCGCTGGAGTTGCTCGTCCACACGTGGGATCTCGCTCGGGCGACCGGGCAGTCGGTGGTGTTCGATGCCGATCTGGTGGGGCCCGCGCTGGTGACGGCGAGGCGGTTGGCGCCTGGGGGGCGTGCGGCGGGGCAGGTCGGTCCGGAGCGCCCTCTTCCGGAGGACGCCGATGATCAGGCGCGGCTGCTGGCGCTGTTCGGTCGTGATCCGTTCGGTGGCTGATGTGGGGGCCACTCCCCTCCCCCGTCGTTGTGCGTGATCTGGCCGGTTACGACGTGCACCGTTGAGCTGTCGTCCGGTTGGTGGGCGGATCGGTGGTTGCCGGTGGCCACTCCTCTGCCGGCGGTGGTCGTCCTGGGGTTGGGGGGCCGGGGCGGCCGTGTAC
>NZ_SMKB01000401.1:0-3618 GCF_004348575.1 Actinomadura sp. 7K534 | reverse complement strand
GCCGAGCGGTGGCGGGCCGAGGGGGCGATCATCCTGCACGTCGTGCGCGACGGCCGGGTGATCGGTGCGCTGAAGCTCGCCGACGAGATCCGTCCCGAGTCCCGGGAGGCCGTCGACGCGCTGCACCGGCGGGGCATCGAGGTGATCATGATCACTGGCGACGCGCGGGCGGTCGCCGAGGCGGTCGGCGCGGAGCTGGGCATCGACCGCGTCTTCGCCGGCGTCCGGCCCGAGGACAAGTCCGCGACCGTCAAGGCGCTGCAGGACGAGGGCAAGCACGTGGCCATGGTCGGCGACGGCGTCAACGACGCGCCCGCCCTCGCCCAGGCCGATGTCGGCATCGCCATCGGCGCGGGCACCGACGTCGCGATCGCCTCCGCCGGGGTCATCCTGGCCAGCGACGATCCGCGCTCGGTCCTGTCGGTGATCGACCTGTCCCGGGCCGGCTACCGCAAGATGAAGCAGAACCTCTGGTGGGCCGCGGGCTACAACCTGATCTCCGTCCCGCTGGCCGCGGGCGTCCTGGCCTTCGCCGGATTCGTGCTCCCGATGTCGGTCGGCGCGATCCTGATGTCGCTGTCCACGATCGTGGTGGCGCTGAACGCCCAGCTCCTCCGAAACCTGGACCTGCGCCCTCAAACCATCACTTGAACACCTCGGCGTGAACATTCGACTGCCGTCGTGCTGGCAAGCTGGGAGGGGATGGCATCGACACGACGCGAAGGTGAGCGCGAGCGGCCGGTCACCGAGGGTGACAGGCGGGCCGCCGAGCTGGCCGCGGAGCGCGACCGGCTCGCCGCCGAACTGGCGGCCGAGCGGGAGCGTACGGCGCTGCTCGCCGACGCGTCCGACGAGCTGCTGGCATCGCTCAACCTGGAGCGGTGCATGGACGTGACCGCGCGGCTCGCCGCCCGGCACCTGGCCGAGGCGGCCGTGGTGGTCGTCCCGCGCTCCGGGCGCGGCCACCCCGTCGCCGTCTGCGGACCCGGCGGCCGGGTCGAGCACCGGGTCCTGCCGATCGACCCGGCCGAGGTCGAGGGCCTGGCCGAGGCGATGCGGGGCTTCCCGCCGGTGCCGCAGCGCTGGATCGATCCGCGCGACGCGCCCGACTGGATCACGGGCGGCATGCCCGAGCCGCCCGCCGCGATGCTGGTGATCGCGCTCCCGGGGCACGGGGTGCCGGCCGGGGCGCTGGTGCTGCTGCGCCGGTCCGGCCCCGAGACGTTCTCCGCGGGGGAGGAGCTGACCACCCGCCTGTTCGCGGGGCGGGCGGGCGCGGCGCTGTCGGCGGCCCGCCTGTACGCCGAGCAGGCGGCCATCACCGCGACGCTCATGCGCGAGCTGCTGCCGCCCGGCACCCACGAGCTGGACGGGGTGGAGATGGCGGCGCGCTACCGGCCGTCCGGGGACGACGACCTTGTCGGAGGCGACTTCTACGACGTGTACCCCGCGGACGAGGCGGATCCGGAGGCCGAGTCGCTGGTGGTGCTGGGGGACGTGTGCGGCAAGGGCCTGGAGGCCGCCGTGCTGACCGGCAAGATCCGCAACACCTTCCGGGCGCTGCTGCCGATGGCGGACGACCACCGGCGCGTCCTGGAACTCCTCAACGGGACGCTCCTGTACGGCGAATCGACCAGGTTCGTGACGCTGGTCCTGGTCTCGGCCCGCAGGCAGGGCGCGCAGGTCCGGTTGCGGATGACCAGCGCGGGCCACGCCGCCCCGCTGATCGTCCGGGTGGACGGGACGGTCGAGACCGCCGCGACCCGCGGCTCCCTGATCGGCGTGCTGGAGGAGATCGAGACGACGACCGCGGAGGAGACCCTCGACCCCGGGGACGCCTGCCTGCTGTACACCGACGGCATCACCGAGGCCGTCGGCGGGCCGCTGGGCGGCGAGGAGTTCGGCGAGGAGCGGCTGCGCGCCGAGCTGGCCCGGTGCGGCGGGATGCCGCCCGAGGCGCTGGTGGAGCGGGTGCACATGCTCGCCGCCGAATGGGTGGGGCCCGGCGGCCACGACGACATGGCGGTGATCGCGATCACCGCGCCCGGGCGCAGCCGGCCCGGCGTCGCCGGGGGACGGGAGAGGACCACCGCATGACAGCCGCGAAGACGCGCACCGACTCCCTGCCGGACGACCTCTGGGAGGCCGTCAGCACCGGCGATGAGTACGCCGCCACCGACATCGTGATGGCGGCGCTGGACGACGGTATGGAGCCCGAAGAGGTACTGCTGGACGTCATAGCCCCGCTCCAGGCGCGGGTAGGGCGCGAATGGGCGGCGAACCGGATCAGCGTCGCCCAGGAGCACACCGCGACGGCCGTCAACGAGCGCGTGCTCGGTGCGGTCGCCCACCATCCGGCCGTCCGGCGGCGGCAGCGGGAGCAGGCCCCGGAGCATCCCGGCCGCATCGCCGTGGCCTGCATCGACGGCGAATGGCACGCGCTGCCGGCCCGGCTCGTGGCCGAGGTGCTGCGGCTGCGCGGCTGGCAGGTCGACTACCTCGGCGCGCAGGTGCCTACCCCGCACCTGATCTCCCACCTGCACCTCACCGGACCGGTCGTGGTGGCGCTGTCGTCGTCGATCGCGACCCGGCTGCCGGCCGCGCACGCGGCGATCACCGCCTGCCAGTCGACCGGCACCCCGGTCCTGGTCGGCGGCGCCGCCTTCGGGTACGACGGCCGCTACGCCGCCCTGCTCGGCGCGGACGCGTGGGCCCCCGACGCCCGCGCCGCGGCCGACCGGCTGGCGCGCGGCCCGCTGCCCAAGCCGCCGCCCGTGCACCGGGTCATCGACGACCTGCCGCACCTGGCCGACCGGACGTACGCCCACGTCACCCGGGCGGCGCCGCAGCTCATCCGGCACGTGATGGGCGAGCTGGACTCGCGGTACCCCGAGATGGCCGGGTACACCGACCAGCAGCGGAGCCGCACGGCCGAGGACGTCGCGCACATCGTCGAGTTCCTCGGGACCGCCCTGTACCTGGACGACCCCGACCTGCTCACCGAGTTCATCGGCTGGACCGCCGGGATCCTCACCGTCCGCGGCGTCCCGGCGGAGAGCCTCCTGCCCGCCCTGGACCTGCTCTCCGAGCAGCTCACCGAGCATCCGCGCGCGACCCTCATGCTGGAACGCGCCCGCGACGCGGTGCGGGAACCGCCGCCGGGCAGCCTGCACGATCCCGCGATGGACACCGCCTGACCGGCTCCGATCAGGGCGTCCGCTGCCGTTCCCGCCGAACGCCGGACCGCGCCCCGGACGCCGCGCGGTCCTGCTCGGCCGCCCGGCCGATGCCCCGGCACATCCCGCCGAAGACCCGGTCGTGGAAGGGCTTGAAGGCCCACCAGTAGGCGTGGCCCGCGAGTCCCCGGGGGTGGAACAGCGCCCGTTGCGTGACGAACGTCCGGGAGCCGTCCCGGCGGACCCCGAGCTCCAGCCACGCCAGTCCCGGCAGCCGCATCTCGGCCCGCAGCCGCAGGAGCCGCCCCGGCTCGATCTCCTCGACGCGCCAGAAGTCCACCGTCTCCCCGACCCGCAGCCGCCGCGGGTCCCGGCGGCCGCGGCGCAGCCCGACCCCGCCCACCAGCCGGTCCAGGGCGCCCCGGACCCGCCAGGCGAGGGG
>NZ_SMKB01000400.1:0-3640 GCF_004348575.1 Actinomadura sp. 7K534 | reverse complement strand
CCCACGCTCCCTTCCCGTACGCGCAGGAGATCCCGGGCACGCCCGCGGCACCGGCCCACGAGCCGTTCCCTTACGCGCAGGAGGTCCCGGGCGCCCCGAGCGGCCCCCCGGCCGCGGAGCCGTTCCCGTGGGCCCAGCAGGTGCCGGGGGCACCGCAGCAGAACCAGGGCGTCGCCGGCCCGCCCGCGCCGCCGCCGCCCGTCATCGACGAGCCGTGGCGCACCCCGCAGGGCAAGAAGCCGAAGGGCCCCCGCAGGAGCCTCAAGAAGCCGCTGCTCATCGGGGTCGCCGGCCTGGCGGTCGCCGCGCTGGTCGCGGCGGGCGTCGTCGTCGTGCCGGGCCTCCTCGAAGGCGACGGCGAGAAGAAGACCGGCGCGGAACTGGCCGGCTCGGTCTTCCCGGTGAGCGGCACGGCCCGCACCGACGGCCGCGACCAGGAGATCGCGGGCGTCGCCGCCGTCGGCTCGACGGTCGTCGCGGTCGGCGGCGAGACGGACCCGCAGAACGCCCGCGGGGTGTTCCTGGTGTCCAACGACGGCGGCCGCACGTTCGAGTCCGTCCCGCCGCAGGGCACCGACGGCGGCGCCGCGGCGCCCGGCGGGATCCCCGAGGCGGTCGGCGGCTCGTCCCGCGGCTGGGTCGCGATCGGCTCCCGGACGGGCGGCGGCGCCGTCTGGCTGAGCGAGGACGGGCGCGAGTGGCGCAGGCAGCCCGACGCCGTCGGCGACGTGTTCGGCCTGAACAACCGCGTGCAGCGGATCGTCGCCACCGGCAACGGGTACCTGGCCATCGGCGAGAACTCCCCGAAGGGCGACTTCAGCGACTCCCGGCCGGCGCTCTGGCTGTCCACCGACGGGCGGCGCTGGGAGCCGCGGGTCGCCGACCAGATCGGACTGCAGATCAGCGGCGGCGAGTTCGCCCTGGTGGAGGCCGCGAACAGCGGCAACGTAATCCTCCTGGAGGGCCTCGTCACGCCCGACGGGGGCAAGGACCCCTACCGCAGGGTCTGGCGCTCCGAGGACGGCGGCCGGACCTGGACGGGCTCCAACGTGCCGGTGCCCAAGGGCAGCCGCGGCCTGATGATCGGCGGCAGCGAGGCCGGTTTCCTGGCCGTGCGCGAGATGAAGTCGTCCGGCGACTTCTACGGCCAGGCGTACTTCTCCCGGGACGGCAGGACCTGGAGCAAGGCCGGGACGCTGAAGGCGGAGGGGTACAAGCACACCAGCCGCATCGTCGGCGACCGGCAGGGCTACGCGGCCATCGTCTTCCGGGACCGGGACGTGCTGGTGTCGCGCAGCGCGGACGGCGGGGCGTCCTGGAAGGACGCGGGCACCGCCGAGCTGAAGCCCGGCCTCAAGGTCATGGGCGCGGCGGTGGCCGGCGGCCAGGCGGTCCTCGCCGGGCACGAGCCCGGCGGCGGCGACACCGACGCCATGCTCGGCGTCTGGGACGCCGCGGGCACCGCGGTCCCGGTCGACCTCGCGAAGATCACCGGCGCCGTCCGGCCCGACCATTCGGTCACCTCCGTCGGCGCGACCGACGCCCTCGCCGTCGCCGTGGGCAGCGCGCGGGGCGACGCCGCGGCCTGGTCGTCGAAGGACGGGTCCGCGTGGACGCCCGCCCAGGGCCTCGGCGCCGCGTTCACGCGGCCGGGCCCGCAGCAGCTGACCGATGTCGCCGGGGGCGCCGCGGGCTGGCTCGCGGTGGGCTACGACCAGGCCGCCCCGCGCGGCCCGCTCGTCGTCACCTCGGAGGACGGCGCGACCTGGCAGACCGCCGACTCCGACGCCGCGTTCGCCGCCTCCAGGGAGGGCGTGCCCGTGACCAACGCCGCGGCCGCCGGGGACGCCGGATACGTGGTCGTCGGCATCCAGGGGACCTCGGTGGCCGCCTGGTTCTCCCCGGACCTGAAGAGCTGGGAGCGCGGCACCGGCACGGACCCGAAGATGATGAGGGGCGGGAAGAACGCCGGCCGCTGGATGCTGGACGTCACCGCCGGCCCGTCCGGTTTCACCGCCGTCGGCGGCAGCCGCGAGGCCAGGCGCAACCGGCCCTCGATCTGGACGTCGCCCGACGGCAAGCAGTGGACGCTGCAGGTGCTCCAGTTGCCCGCGGGCGTGAACGAGGCTCACTTCACCCACGTCGCCGCCCGCGGGAGCACGCTCGTCGCCACCGGCCTGGCGGCGACCCAGAAGGGCCTGGACTGGCTGGGCTACGTCTCCACGGACGCCGGCAAGTCGTGGCAGCCGCTCACGTCCCCCAGCGAGGGGACCCCCGTCAAGGTCACCGCGCTGACCGCGACGCCGGACGGCTTCGCCGCCACCGGCACGACCGGGGCCGCGGGCGGCACCGACGTCGTGTCGTGGACGTCCCCGGACGGCCTCGCCTGGAGCGCCTCCACGCCCGGCGGCACCGGTCTCGGCGGCGTCGGCGACCAGCAGATCACGGGGCTGGCGAGCTTCGGGAGCACGCTGCTGGGAGTCGGCCGCAGCGCCGACTCCAACGGCGATCAGCCCGTGCTGTGGTCGCGCTGATCCGGGACGGCCGCCTCGGCCGGCCCGGCGAGGCCCGGCTCCACCGGCTGGGGCGGCGCGGCGGGCGGTTCGCCCGGCGCCGCTGAGAGCGGGGCCGGCGAGGCGGGAGCCCGCTCCGGGCGGGCGTGCCGCGGGACGTAGCCCGGGGTGCGCGGCGCGGGCACGAAGGCGGCGTCCCGGTCCCGTTCGCGGTCGCGGGAGCGGTTGCGGCGGGCGCCGTACGGGGCGACGACCATCCGGTAGAAGGGCTTGCGGACGACGGTCGGGACGAGGCGGTAACCGCCCCGGACGACGACGTTGCGCACGTACTGGGGGCGCGTTATGAAGCCCTCGCCGAGCATCTCGCGCTGGAGCCGGAGCTCCGAGCGCAGCAGGTCGCGGCCGCCTCGCCGCTCGTACGCGCCGTCCCCCACCCGGTAGTACACGAGCGGCTCGGCGACGTTCACGATCCGGGCGCCGTTCGCGATCATCCGCGCGAACAGCCAGTAGTCCTCCATCAGCGGCAGGTCGCCGTAGCCGCCGACCGCGACGACGGCGCTGCGGCGGTAGACGACCGTGGGGTGGTTGAAGGGGTCGTGGAGGCGGGAGTAGCGGGCGATGTCGGCGGGGTCGCTCGGCGGGGTGCGCCGGCCGACGATGTCGGAGATGTCGGTGTCGAACTCCAGGAGGCCGGCGCCGACGAGGTCGGCTCCGGCGCGCACCAGCGGCACCTGGGTCTGGAAGCGGTGCGGCATGGCGACGTCGTCGGCGTCCATGCGGGCGACGATGTCGTACCGGGACGCGCGGAGGCCCGCGTCCAAAGCCGGGCCGAGGCCGCGGTTGTGCTCCAGCTGGACGAACGACACCTCGGCCGGGCTGCCGTCGACCAGTTCGCGCAGGCACGCGGCCATCTCGGGTTCGACGGGGCCGTCCTGGACCAGGACGACCTGGTCCGGGCGCAGGGTCTGCTCGTGCACCGCACTGCGGAAGGCGACCCTCACGTGCTCCGCTCGATCACCGCCGTAGACGGTCATGAGCAAGGTGAATGCTTCGGGCTGCATGCGTCCGTTCCGGGGGAGCGTGGGCGCCCGGTAGAGCCCTGTGCGGGGGCGGCTCCTTGGGGCAGG